>JAWCGL010000035.1:0-8853 GCA_038857155.1 Bathyarchaeia archaeon | reverse complement strand
ACATGAGATCCATTCGAGTCTACAGGAAGTGAAGACTATGTAGAGGCGATCCTGATGGATAGAGGGGGACCCCTCCGCTTCTACTGGAGACTCGGTTGTGATAACGGCATGAATGTATGGAAGAATATAGCGGTTTACCTCCCCCGACATTTTTAGGCTTGGTTGTTTTCTTTAAATAGATTTCCACCATATCTTATAGACTTTCTACTACACTTTTCTAGATCTATCGAGGCGACCCATAGGTTCAGATAGCCGTATATTCCGGAGTCGAAAGTAGGGGGTGGCGCGGTCTATTCTGATCTTTCTCCTGTACTAATCGTTTTTATCGGTATTATCCTACCTCCTTCTCCTCGATAGGTGTATGGGTAGCGATAGGAGAGACATGGTTTTCGATATATTCGAGAAGGTTCTATCTAAATACTCGATATTCAAGAATAGAGATGCTCTTCGCCCAGATTATATACCTGATAATCTACCTCATAGGAGCGAGCAGATTCAACGTTTAGCGTTCATCTTAGCTCCTTCGCTTAAAGGCTCGCTTCCATCCAATATATTCTTGTACGGTAAACCAGGTACAGGTAAAACCGCTGTCACACAGTTTGTTCTTAGTAGGCTTAAAGTGAAAGCTAGAGAGGCAGGGTCCCCCCTCGCTATAAGCTATATAAATTGTAGGATCGCTGGTACAGAGTATCGGGTATTAGCTTCTCTCTGCTCATCTATAGGTATCGATGTACCTTTCACAGGTTTATCTAAAGCTGAAGTTTTCCAGAGGTTTAGAATAGGTCTTGAAAAGTTCGGTGGGATGCTCGTAGTAGTCCTAGACGAGATAGATGCTTTAGTGAAAACTCATGGGGATGATATACTCTACGAGTTAACTCGTATAAAGGAATCCTCTTCTGGTAAAGGTGGCGTATCTATGATAGGCGTATCTAACGATCTACAATTCAAGGAATTTCTAGATCCACGCGTACTAAGTAGTCTAAGCGAGGAGGAGATATTGTTTAGACCGTACACTGCTGATGAACTCTACGATATACTTAAGGAGAGAGCTGAGATAGCTTTCAGCGAAGGCGTATTATCCGAGTCAGCTCTCCGTCTATGCGCTGCTCTAGCGGCTGCAGAGCATGGCGATGCACGTAGAGCTTTAGATCTACTCAGGGTTGCAGGAGAGATAGCCGAGAGAGATGGATCTAGATCGGTTACGGATGAACATGTAAGAAAGGCGCAGCAGAAGATAGAATCTGATAGGGTTTGGGAAGCTATAAAAACCCTCCCCCTCCATTCCAGGATTATACTTCTCGCTGTCTACGTGAATTCTAGACGTAACGAATCTAAATGTTTCACAGGTGAAGTCTACGAAGTGTATAAAGAGCTATGTGAAGGTTTAGGTTTAGAATCTCTAACGCAGAGGAGGATTAGCGGTCTTATAAACGAGCTAGACGCTATGGGTCTACTCAATAGTAAGCTTGTAAGCATGGGTAGGTATGGGCGCTCTAAACGTGTGAGACTGAATATCCCAGCATCCATGATACTTCAACTATTAAAGTCAGATCCATATCTATCATCTCTAGAAGAGTATGTCGAGAGGTACTGGCTTAAAGGGTAGGTTAAACAGTTCATCGAGGATACGTAGGTTGAGATCTATAGCTTTCGAGGATGCAGCTTTCATGAAAGGTAAGCCTAGCGGTAGAGCTCTCTTGATAGCGGTCGTTATGGATGGGCTCCGCATCTCCGATATATCGTTCTCGTATATAATCGTGGACGGATTAGATTCTACAGATCGTATGCTAGAGCTAGGTTTAAAGATTGGCGGTAGCTTCGATGTAATCCTACTTCATGGAGCTCCATACGGAGGATTCAATATAGTCGATGTGGGGAAGCTATATTCAGAGCTACGTTCACCTATAATCTCGGTGATATCATCTAAACCAGATGAGGATGCCGTTCTCGAAGCTTTGAAGAAGCATTTCGACGATTGGATCATAAGATCGAATCTCCTAGAGAAGTTTAAGCCTATAGTTCCGATAGACCTAAAGGGATTCACAGTATACATCTCATGCTACGGTATCGATCTAGATCATGCCGTAGATATCTTGCGAGAACTTACGGCTATAGGTAAACTTCCCGAACCACTCAGAGTCGCTAAACTTATAGCTAGAAGTCTGCCTATAAACCTCTACGAAGAAACCTCGATATAAACCATATATCTCTAAAGATTTAAATCATCTATCCATAGGGGTTGGTATCTTGGGATCGGATTGGTTTGGGATATAAGCGTAGCTTACTATGGATGCCCATACCTTAAACATACAGGCTCTGACTTAGATGAAATCTACGATGCAGGCTTCACCTCCATAACGCTTTGCGTTAACGAGTATGAATGGCCTAGTATGGTGAGAGCTAAGAGGAATGTTATCGATAAAGCTCACAGTATAGGTTTAAAGGTGTTTATCGATATCCACGGCTTCGGGTTCTTCGTACCAGGACATTTCAGTATAGCTATACCGAGGAATCCTGAATGGTGTGAGATAGATAATATGGGGAGGATCCATCCGATTAGAGGATGCCCTAACAATCCAGGCTATAGAAGCTGGTTGATAGGTAGTGTTAAGGAGATTATCGATAAGCTTAAACCTGATGGTATATTCTGGGATGAGCCATCACTACTAGCTCTCAGAGATTGGCCTAATGTCTGGACGTGTAGATGTAATGTTTGTAGGAGGGGTTTCCGTGGGGTATATGGTTACGATATGCCTGATACTCTGAACGGAGATGTTAGAGAATTTAGGCAGAATTCGATCTTCGACTTCCTAGACGATCTTATGTCTAAGGTTAAAGAATTTGATGGAGGACTCGTGAATATACTCTGCCTCATGCCTGAGCATACCGGTATGCATGGGATATACTCGTGGGAGCCTATACTAGATCTTAAAACATTGGATGTATTCTCTACGGATCCATACTGGATTTGGGGGATAAATCCTTCGAGTGGTTCGTTGAATGGACTAGCAGAGCTATAGATACCTCTAAAAGAGCTAATACGAGGTCTCAGGTATGGGTAGAGCTTATAAAAGTTCCTAGAGGACGTGAACCAGATATCCTTAGAAGCGTTATCAAGGCTGTAGAGATCGGAGCCGATGCCATAGCTACATGGAGCTTCAGAGCCGAGGAGGGGTCGATCCTCTCATGCGAGGATCCCGAGACGGCGTGGAGGGTTATGATCGAAGCTATCAGAAGGATTAAAAGCTGAGCACCGGGAAGATTGAGCTGTATCTAGCTGAAACCTACCAGCTTCACGTTTAACGTCGATAGATCGACTATAGGTATTATAGCCGGTGTAGGCGTGATACCGTTAAGCTTTTGGTAGCTGGTTTGAGCTTGCCATGCCCCTGAATTCACTATCAAAACCCCTCTATAGTACCTCTGTTTTTCGATATGTACATGTCCTGCATGGAATATATCCGGCACCTCATCTACGACCAATGTATCGGTGGATGCAGGGGTTATCGGAGAATCATCGTTATAGGCTGGTGTTAGATGCCTAGCTCTGAGTAGTATCTCCATAGCTTCATCTACCCGGTTAGCGTTAAACCCCGGTATGGATGCTATAACCGAGTCTAAGCTTCTACCATGATACACCAGTAATTCTACCCCGTGAATCTTAATCCATACAGGATTACCTGCTACATGGATATTCCCGCATTCATCGATATACTCCCTGATATATCTTGCAGGAGGGGGTTGAGGCTGTGTTTTATCGGTAGCATCATGATTCCCAGGTATCACTATCACCTCTACACTACTCGGTATCTCCTTTATCATGTTTAGAGCGGCTTCATATTGCCTGTTAATATCCTTAATCTCCAACTCCCTCTCCTGATTCGGGTATACCCCTATACCATCTACTATATCCCCAGCTACCACTACATATTTCAGCTTAGATCTTACGACGTCTAACTCCTCTATATGCAGATCGCCTTTGATCCACCTGATAAACTTCTCGAATCTATCCTTCAGGAAGAGTTTACTACCTACATGTAGATCTGATATTAAAGCGGCATATACCTCTTCATCGGATCTCCTAGGCTTCCTAGAAGGTATATCTGGGAACACTATATCCTTAGCTATTATGGTATCCCCCCTTCCTCGAATACCGGCTACACCTATAACCTGATCTAGGAGGATCTGCTCGCCTTTAACTTTAAGCTCAGGATCATCGAATGGAACTATAACTTTAACCGTAGAATCGAAATCGTCTAATAGTATACCGATGTACCTACTAGCTATCTTCTTCTCCATAACCATACCTATAGCCTTAACCTCCTCCCCCTGCTTAGCTTCGAGAGCTGCCTCTATAGATGTCACAGTATTCCATCCACTACGCATCTTTATAAGCTTCCCGAGTTTATCGAATCGATCTACGAAAAGCCTGTGAAAATGCTTTATCGTAACACCCTTCTCAACCTCTATAGAAGGATCCCTAACTATCTCAACCCTACCCTCGATGACCTGCTGAGCTGCCGTAACCGAAATAGACGCCTCAACTCCACCAGATCTAGACCCCCCTAATATCTCCTCTAAGACAGCTCTAGTAATCCATCCACCTCTAACCATATCCTTAATCCTATCTAAACTATACTCCAGCCTAGATGGATCCATACCTCTAATCATATCGAAAGCATCAGGCGTAACCTGATACCCAAGCTGTGTTAGCCTTAAAACTATGCTTCTCAGCTTATCCTCATCCATCTACCCTTTAACATAGGCTTCGTAGAAGTCGATAAACGTTCTCAGCTTAAACATAGTATCTCTAAAGCTAGGATGCTCTACGGTTATACATCGATATACGCTCTGTACACCTATCTGTATAATTTTCGGTTAGCCGAAAACCTTATAACCACGATATAAGATTCTGGTATCCCGGTATGAGGAGATATAGGATGGAGGATTACCTCGAAGCTATATATAACCTATCTAGCGATGAAGGCTATGTAAGCCTCGGCCTCGTAGCTTCGACGCTGAATCTAAGCTCTTCATCCGTGACAGAGATGATGCAACGTCTAGACGAGGAAGGTTTAGTCGAGTATGCGAAGTATCGTGGAGTTAAGCTTAGTAGACGAGGATTAACGAAAGCTATACAGACTATCAGGAAGCATAGATTGCTAGAGCTTCTATTCAGAGACTTCTTAGGGTTAAACCCTGATGACTATAGGGAGATCATCTGCGGTATAGAGCATCTGATTACAGATGATGTAGCCGAGAAGCTGTACGAGAGGTTGGGTAGACCATCTTCCTGTCCTCACGGTAATCCGATCCCTAGGATCTTAGGTGAATCTACTTGACAGATCTACTATCCCTAGATATGATTTCAGATGGCGAAGAGGTAGAAGTGGTTACGTTAGCAGGGGGTAGAGGGCTGGTGACGAGGCTAGCTGAGATGGGTATAACGCCGGGTACTAGGGTGAAGATCATAAGGCGTATAGGTGGTAGAGGCCCGGTGGAAATCTATGTGAGAGGATCTATACTAGCTTTAGGTTGGGGTGTAGCTCGTAAGATCATAGTTAAACGGGTTAGATAGGTATGCGTATGCATCGTAGGTTAGCACACCCCTCGGATAGGAGTATAGCTATCAGATTAGCGCTAGCAGGTAATGCGAACGTAGGTAAATCTACACTCTTCAATATGCTCACCGGTGGCTCTCAACATATAGGTAACTGGCCTGGTAAGACTGTCGAGAAAGCTGAAGGCTATGTTAAGCTTGGCCCATATACCATCTACGTAGTAGATCTGCCCGGATCGTACTCCCTCTCAGCTTACAGCGAGGAGGAGCTTATAGTTAGGGAGTATCTGCTTACAGAGGAGCCTGACGTTATAGTGGATGTAGTCGATGCTACAGCCTTGGAGAGGAATCTATACCTTACACTTCAGCTTCTAGAACTCGAGAAACCTATGGTGCTAGTCCTTAACCTCATGGATGAAGCTAGGAGGAAGGGTGTAGAGATCGATATAGATCTCCTATCGAAACTCCTCGGGATACCCGTTATACCATGTGTAGCTACTAAGGGTATAGGTTTGATAGATATGCTGAATATATCGTTGAAGGTAGCTAGGGAGGGCTCTAAACCTAGATCCCTGATCTATGGGTTAGAGGTGGAGGAGGCTATAGCTATTCTCCTCGCTAAGATAGAGGATCTACCTACCCCCGAGGTTTATCCTAAGAGGTGGATCGCTATAAGGCTTCTAGAAGATGATCCTAAGGTTAAGGAGATGATAGCAACGTTTGGTGGATCCGAGGTGTTGAGGTTAGCCGAGCTTCTCAGAGGTAAGCTTGAGGAGAGCCATGGGGAGCCATCACCCGTCGTGATAGCTTCTGAAAGGTATTCCCTGATAGGTAGGATCTCATCTCAAGTTCAAACCGTTAAAGTGCCTACGAAGCAGCCTATAGTAGATAGGATCGACGATATCACCGTTAGAATATCGACCGGTATACCTCTACTCATTCTGACTTTATCGCTCCTCGTATCATCTATGTTCTTCGTAGGTGGCCTCCTATCCTCTACCATAGAATATACCCTAAACCCTATGTACAGCATCTTAGAAGGTTTAATCAAACCCCTCCCCTCATGGGTTGCATCGATACTATCAGGTATGGCAGACGGATTGGTAGCAGGTCTAGCTATAGTCATACCGTATATACTACCCTTCTACATCATCCTCTTCCTTCTAGAAGATTCAGGTTACCTTCCTAGGATATCTCTACTACTCGATCGGTATATGCATAGGATGGGTCTTCATGGTAGAGCTCTACTACCTTTAATCTTAGGGTTCACCTGCAACGTACCTGCATGCATCGGATGCAGGATAGTAGAGAGTGAGAGGGGGAGGATCATAACATCACTACTATCGCTACTCATCCCATGTACCGCTAGGAGTATAGTCGTGCTAGGTTTGATAGGCCACTATATAGGGATTCATGCAGCCTTAGCTATATACGTATTCGAAGTTATACTCGTATTCTCCGTCGGGTTTGCTATGGATGGAATTCTACCTGGTGAAAGCCTAGCTCTTATAATGGAGATCCCTCCTCTTCGTATACCGAGTCTTAACGTTACAGCGCGTAAAACCTGGTTTAGGCTTAGAGAATATCTATTCATAGTCATACCGACGTTAACCTTGGGGAGTGGGGTAGCAGCTTTGATAGATGCTGTAGGTATATCCAAAGCTTTAGCTTCGGCTCTGGATGGGTTTATGAATATAGCCTTCGGTCTACCGGGTTTCGTAGCTATACCCCTCCTATTCGGTTTCCTTAGAAAGGAATTAGCTCTAGTTATGCTAGCTCAAGCTACTGGTGTAGTTGATCTAAGCTTAGCGTTAACCTATAGGCAGATGGTAACTTTCACCCTTATAACAGTGATATACGTGCCATGTCTATCTACCTTCATAGCTTTAGCTAGAGAGCAGGGTTTGAAGAGAGCTTTAACCTTCTCTCTAGCTACGATATTATTGGCGTTCATAGTAGGCTCCGCTTCTAACGCTATACTGTCGCTTATAATCCGGTAAGAACTAGGCTTAGATTTCATGTTAACCTTTATCTCTCAGGGATAGCCTCCTCCTATATAGGTTGTCTCGCTGCGTTCTCTGCGGCTCTAAGGATAAGATAGTTTCGTCCATACTAGGTGTATGCGTAGATTGCATAAGGAGTAGGTTCGATGAAGCGGTTGGGTATATAGTCGAGGCGCATAGGTCTACCCGTATGAGATACGGGTTACCTGGATCTCCACCTAGATCTAAGGATGGTGTTCAGTGCAATGTATGCTCGAATAGATGTATTATAGGTGAAGGTGGGTATGGATTCTGCGGTCTGAGATACTGTAAAGATGGATATCTTCGATCCGTTATCTCGGCATCTAAAGCATTACTCTACGGCTATCTAGA
The DNA here is from genome assembly GCA_038857155.1 of Bathyarchaeia archaeon. Taxonomy (GTDB): domain Archaea; phylum Thermoproteota; class CALKCG01; order B24; family DRYS01; genus DRYS01. The sequence goes on along the minus strand of JAWCGL010000035.1, from coordinate 918 downwards.
TCCGCATGTGACGAATTGCTGTGCTTCATGGTTCTGTCCAGGGGGTACTGGGAGAGGCTATCCTAGATACGCTTACAGACCTACCGCTGAGTATGGATACTATAATTACGCCCTATTCTTCTATGGATGTAACTTCGACTGTCTATTCTGCCAGAACTATAGTCATAGGATGCTTGGAGAAGCATCGTCGATGACGGTAGACGAGCTTGTAGAAGCTACGCTTAGAAATCCTAGGATATCGTGTTGGTGTTTCTTCGGAGGCTCACCTGAACCTCAACTTCCCTTCGCTATAAAAGCTTCATCTAAGGTTTTGGAGGAGAAGCCTGAGGATCGTATAGTTAGAATATGCTTCGAATGGAATGGATGCGGTAATCCTAAACTCGTAGAGGAAGCTTGCAGGCTTTCGCTAATCTCCGGTGGTATAGTTAAATTCGATCTGAAAGCTTTCAGTAGGGAGCTTAGCTATGCTCTAAGCGATGTAGATAACGAGGAGGCTTACAGAAACTTCGAACACCTATACGATAGATTCTACTCTAGCCGCCTCGAAGTGCCTTTACTAACGGCTACAACCCTCCTAGTGCCTGGATACGTAGATGAATATGAGGTGGAGGGTATAGCTAGATTCCTAGCAGATCTAGATCCAAATATACCCTACAGCCTACTCGTATTCCATCCAGATTACGCTATGAGGGATCTACCTGTTACACCTCCCAAGCATGTCAAGAGATGCTACGAGTTAGCCTCCAAGTATCTTAAGAACGTACATATAGGTAACCTAGCACTCCTCCATATAGCGTATGGCGTAGGTGTATAGTCGAAGGCCATCCGGCTTCGAATAGAATCTACCTCGATCCACATCTATGCTTATAAGTATAAGATGGATCTTAAGATATCTAGGTTAACGATGAATAGAATTGA
>JAWCGL010000034.1:0-8887 GCA_038857155.1 Bathyarchaeia archaeon | reverse complement strand
TTCTTACCCCCCTTCATAATCTCCATATAGAAATCCTGCAATTCATACGGTTCAGGCTGATAGACTGGATCCCATGTCCCAGGAGCACACTCAAGTCTAACCCACTTTCCATCGCTACGTATATAGCCTAATGCCTCTGCGAAAGCTACATCGTACTCCAACCCTTTACCATACTGAGCCTTCTCCCCCTTCTTACCAGCTATAGGTCCGAATCCGCCTAACCCCATCTCAGGATTATATGGAGTTACTTTGAAAACCCTGAGGAGAACAGGTGTGAAGCTATCTCCGCTTAACGGATGCTTGATGAAGTAGTATCCGTTAACTATGACTTTATATCCCTCCTTAACTACGAATGGTATTATCCTTTGATCGCACCCGGATAGTACGTATCCTACCTCTATCAAGGCTCCCCGCTTCCCTTGATAGTAGTATCTGTTAAAGCCCAGTACTCACCATGCTGAAGTAGGAGGAAGTTCAGCTCTTCAGATGTAAGCTCTCCTCTCTTAACAAGCTCGACAGCTTTAGCAAAGAAGTTTAAAGTATGGATGTTAGAGAACGGTTTACTTATCCTCGTATACCTGTCAGCCTCATGTATAGGGTATGGTATACCCATAACGTTCGCAGAAGACGCTATAAGGGAGACAGCTTCCTCGAGCATATCTAGGTTGAAGCTGGGAATCTCTATCCTAAAAGGTATAATCCAAGTCTTAACATAGCTACTATAAACCTCCGATACATCTACATCTATACCAAGCTCCCCAGCTATCCTGGCATAAGATTCTGAAACTTTATTCTTCATAGGGAATGGCTCCGTATATTCGTCCTCACCCATTATCAAGCTTAAGAAGGTCGCATCCCTAAACTTCTCGTAACCTAGAAGTCTACCATAATAATTCATACAGCTACGTTTAACGAAGCCTAGAACCAGGATGCCATTCTCCTTGCATACCCTCAACAGCTCTAACGCTTGTATAACAGTATAGGTGAAATCATATCTATACTCGCTGGAATCAGAGCTGTTAGGGTAGAGTCTAGGATTCAAAACGATGCCGCCATCTATTATCAGGTAATCTGGATTCCAAAGCTCTACAGCTTTCCTAGCTACGTAGTACTCTAGAGCCATATGGAGTAGGTTTTCCCTTCTCTCAGGTTCATCATCTACAGCCCATATATCTGGTGGTCCTGATACGCATAACGGCTCGCCTTTAAGCTCCACCCCCTCGAAAAGTACGGCGACTGCATTGTATATCGGTACATAAGCGAATCTGAAATGTACACCGTTATGTCCTGCATCGACTCCTACCATATATTTAGAAGCTAGCACACCTCTATCCACTGTGTAACGTCTAGTCCTTATAATACCCCTCAGATTTTCAGCTATATACCTACACTCCTTTACATACCCTCTAAACCTCTCTATCAAAAGATCAGTGCCCTTCTCTATCATATTCTGATATAGCTCAGAGTAAACTAGCTCGTGACCCATATTGTGGAGGGCCTTCGGATGCATTTTATTGTTGGCTAACATTTTTAAACACCAAACGTATCTATTAGAATATAGGTTGGGGGAGGCTTATAAATGTTGTTGAGTGTTCAACAATCAAAAAACCAGGTAAGGGATGGATATGGAAAGGATGATAGGATACATATCCGTTTAAAATTCGGTGAGCTTGAGGTTGATGTTGAATGTAAACAAGAACAACTCAAAGATATCATAGATACATTCCTATCGAGTTTGAGGGAGAAGGGTCTACCCGCTGTATCTCCTAGTGTGGGCGCTAGCTATACTAGAGGTGGTGAACCTAAAACCTGCCGTGACATCATATTGAGTCTATGGAGGAACGGCTGGTTCTCCACTGGTAGAAGTCTATCGGAGGTGGATGAAGAGATGTCTAGGATAGGGTATCATTATAATAGGAGTGCTATCGCTCATAGCCTCGCCGATCTTGTAAGGGAGGGTATCCTAGCTAGGGAGGGGCGGAAGGGTAGCTATAGATACCTACAGAAGAGGCCGCCCGTATAGTACTAATAAGCAGTATGTATAGAGTAGAGTATCCTAGTCTTCAGATTTGTTCGTCTCCCATCTAGTGAATCCTAGTATGTATGCTATCTTATCGAAAAGCATTGCAAGCTTTTCTACATCCGTATTCTGATCTATCATGAATACGAATTGTAACTGGAGATTAACCCCAGCTCTCGCCGCTGGTAATTCTCTTCTGATAGCTTCTCTCCTCGGTTTCTTCGCTTCCCTAACCTGTTCTATAGATTTAAGTTTCCTAGTTTCCACTCCACCCCATTCGAATGCATAGCTTAGCATATCTAGGAAGCTCTGTATACCTACGAGGTCTACTTTCGCATCACCGACTATCAACGGTATTTCAGCCATCAGCCTCCGCCGGTCAAACCCCTCCGCATCTATCTTTTCTATGATACTCTTCACTACCTCATTCCTCATGAGTAAGCTCTGTAGAGCTCTCTTCGCAACATCTGAGTTTGGATCTATCCTATAAGCTGCTACGAACTTAATAGCATCTTCTGCTAGCTTATATTTCTTAGGCGTATCTTTCGACTCTTCTATGAACCCCCAGGATTTGAAGAATGCATTATTACGGCTTATATTCTTCTCATCTACACTGGCCCTCTCTGCTACATCCTTCACGGAGATATACTCTCTGTCAGCTCCAGCGTTGAGATAACTTACAAGAATCTGGCAGAGCTTCTCCCAGCTTAGCCTACGCGGTAGTTTAAATTTCTGCATCAACCTCTAGTTTAGATAGGAGGCTTAGCTACATGTAAATATTTTGTGCTCCATGATAATGGATGTTATACCGATTCTCGCTAGTTTTTTAAAAGTAGTCTGCTTCATATTATGTATCGAGAGGTGCCGTCCTCATGTCACAGCACACATCAGATTCTACACGGGAGATAGAGGTTATGGTTAGGAAGGATAATCTACAGATCGAGTTCAAAGGGTCGATCGACGATGTTATCAGATGCCTTCTTAAATTCATAAGCGAGATACATCCTACATGGTTTCTCGCTTCGAAGCTTACGCTTAAAGTGGATTTAGTCGAGGTATTCGAAGCTATGACGGGTATATTAGCGGTAGGTTCTGAAGGTCCCACCGTGATAGTCGATAGAAGTAGATTAACGGATATAGAATCTATATGGCTATCTTTAGCTAAAGCTTGGGTAGCCTATCAGATAGGATTATCAGATGATGATACGGTAACGAGTAAGGATATACAGAGGAATACAGGGGTTAAACCTAGCACTATATCAGCTCGTCTAAGCGAGCTTGCGAATCAAAGGTATCTCGATAAACCTAGAAGAGGCGCGTATAGGCTTACATCTCTAGGATTGAAAAAGCTTATCGAGGATATTATACCTAACATTAAGAGTAGAGTAGGTGTTGACCGAGGATAAGCTCTACGTACATATAGAGTATGGGGATTTAAAAGCAGACTTCACAGGGTCAGCTGATGAGGTATTAAGATCTATAGTAAGATTTCTATCGAAGATCCTACCTAACTTGAGGATCGTAGAGGAGCTTATCTATAAGCCTAGCCTTGGAGAGTTAGCCGAAGCTTTGAAAGGCATAGTCAAGGTAAGCGAAGGTATGCCTATACTATCCACTCAGACTAGCTTCGCGACGCATAACCTTGTATTGATAGGTTTAGCTGCGAAGTATCTATCGTTCAATATAGGTCTATCTGAGGATGGGTGTATGGATGCTAGGGAGCTATCGATATTCACAGGTAAATCTGAGAAGACTGTGAGGAACATCCTACCGAAACTTCTAGAGAAAGGTTTGATAACTAGGACGGAGAAGGGTAGATACACTATCACTATACTCGGATTGAAGAGGGTTGAAGAGGAAGTAGCCGGTAGGGTTAGCTAGAGGTCTTCACATTCTTTCCAACGGTTTTATACCTAATATCCTTAGAGCAGAGGCTAGGGTGGATTTGAACGCGTACACAAGTTTTAATCTAGCTATCCTCAATTCTTGAGGTTCTGCTTTAAGTACTGGGAGCTTATCGTAGAATGCGTTAAACTTCATAGCTAATTCGTTAGCGTATTCTGCGATCATGTGTACGGCTAGATTCTCCGAGGAGCTCCATACGATCTCCGGATACTTGGATATATGTATCAATAGATCCTCCTCCAACCTATCGGTTAACAATGCTGGATCGAAATCCACGTTGATATAATCTATATCGGCTTTAGCTAGTATGCTGGATGCCCTAGCATGAGCGTATTGTAGGAATGGACCGCTATTCATTTCGAAGTTGAGGACTCTATCCCAGTTGAACGTTATATCCTTCTCAGGGGATACACTGATTAAAGCATACTTAACAGCTCCTACGGCTATAGCTTCAGCTATCTTGCTAGCTTCCTCCGCATTGATGTTAGGTGAACGTTTACGTATCTCGGTTAAAGCTCTAACCTTAGCTTCATCTAAAACTTCATCTAAAGTTATTATACGCCCCCTCCTACTAGACATCTTATATCCTGGAAGCTTTACGAGGCCGTAGAATAGAGGCTTATATCTATCGAAGACTCTCTCCAATCCTAAGGTTGAGAGAGCTATCATAAGCTGAGTTTGAGGCAGCTTCTGATCTATACCTATAACGGTTACGGAGAGATCGTACTCTTTAAGCTTACGGAATGCATAGGCTATATCCCTAGTCGTATATAGCGTCGTCCCATTAGCTCTAGTAAGCGTCAAGGATAGTGTCTCTAGATCGATACCGATACATCTTTCTAGCCCTAGATCCCTAGCTGCCTCAGCTATGTCGAATACTAGAGCCGACTCTGCCAACCTACAGTATGGCGTAGATCTCAGCATAGATAGCATCCTATCTACTTCTCCGCTCCATACAAGCTCGCCCTCCCAATCCCATGAATCGAACTCTACACCTATACGTGATAGAGTCTCCTTAAACCCCTCTAGACATAGAGATACAACCTCTCTAATCACCCTGACGGCATCCTCATCTATACGTCTCTCGTAGAATCTATTAATCTCCGATATACTCGTCTCTGGATCTTTATCTGCTTCGATAGATTCTAGAAGCTTATCGAAAAGCTTCTCATCCCTACTCCTAAGTTCAGCTGCTACACTCACCCAATCATCCAACTGCGAAGTTAGCCTTCTATACTCATCGTCGGATTGCCTAGATCTGCAGGATTCAAGCTCGGATTTCAGCCGTCTAACCTCTAATATGCATGAAGTCGCTGCGTAGATAAAGCCGAGAAACCTATCGGGCTTCCCCTCCGCTTTAGGTCTACCAAGGAGGTTATACCCATAGGCTAGTATCGATACTTGTCTACCTACATCATCTATGTAGAAGTGTCTATGGACCTCATATCCTCTTGCCTTCAGTAGTGATGCGATCGAATCCCCCAGAAAGCTATTCCTAGCATGTCCTATCCCTATCGGATGTATAGGATTCACGCTTGTATGTTCGACTATAACTTTCAACCTTCCATCAGATTCTAGTCGACCCCATTCTTCACCTAGAGATTGTATCGAAGATATGAGAAGCTTAAAGAATGCAGGCTTCTCAAGATAGAAGTTAAGGTAGCCTGGACCTGCTACATCTACCCTAGCGGTAAACCTCCTGCTAGCTCTATCTATCCTCAACTTAGTTTCAAAAGCTAAGCTACGTTGATTCAACTCCGACTTCTTAGCTAGCATCATACATATAGGAGTAGCGAGTTCACCGTATACAGAGGATGGTGGAGGCTCAAACGGTATATCTCCAGGCTCTATACCGAGCTCTGTTAGAGCTTGAGATACCAATCCTCTACACTCATCTTCGAATAGCTTCCAGGGCCTCCTCGAGACTTCTAGGATTCCATACCCCCTCCTTTGATACACCACATACAATTACCATCTAAGCTCTAGATAGATCGTTCTATTAGAGCTGGCTTAATAATTTATAAGGTTTTACCCCCTCTATCTAAACTACAGTTTTGGTCGGAGTACTTTCTTACCCTCCTAAAGATGTACCTGAACGTTTGAAGTCTGGAAGTCTAAGGGTAACGGTCACCGGATACGGCGGCTCCGCGGCTCCGTTAGCGTACGCTTATGGGAAGATAGGTGCCCGTGTATTCATAGTCGATATGGATGCTAGTTCGACTGAATCCTTCGCAAAGATGATTATCAGGAGTAGGTATTCTTCAACTATCTCTAAGCTTCTAAGGAGTGGTATGGTATGCATAGCTTCTGATAGGGTTAAAGCTATAGCGGAATCTGATATCGTAGATATATTTGCACCGATAAGATTCTCTGAAGTAGGTCGGCCAGACTATTCTATTTTGCATAAGCTATCTGAGGAGGTGGGTAGAGGGCTTAGTGAAGGTAAACTTGTAATCTCGAGTACTATCACGCCTCCAGGTATGACTGAAGATGTTATAGTGAATCTACTAGAGAGTTTTTCTGGTTTGAAAGCTGGTGATAGCTTCGGTTTAGCTTACAGTCCCTACGAGTCTCTACAGATAGAGGGTGGCGATTCTACGGTTAAAATCCTAGCGGCGGTGGATAGGAGGAGTCTAGATATCGCAGAGGCTATCGTAAGCACGGTGTATGGTTGTAGGATACTTAAGATAGATGGTATACGGTGTGCTGAAGCTATAAAGCTATTCGATAGCGCCTCCAAGTATATACTGCACGCGTTTACCTACGAGCTTATAGAGATTTGCGGTAGGTTAGGGTTAGATAATAGGTCTCTAAACTATGCTGTAGAGGCTCTATATTCTTCTTCGTATCAAATTCCCTCTTTCCAGGCTCATCTATCAGAGAGTACGAAGCTTCTACTCGATCTATGCGAAGCATACAAGCTTAAACCTAAACTTCTCGATGCAGCTTTGAAGGTAGGTGAAGGTGTTTCTAGAATCTACTTCTCCATGATCAGAGAAGCTGCTAGGCATATAGGTAAACCGCTTAGGAGGTGTAGCGTCGCACTTATAGGTCTACCCGATAGAACCTATGTAAGCGGTGGTACGATAGTTTCTCCAGCGGTAGATCTAGCTTTAAGGCTTAGAAAGATGGGGGTCTATGTGAAGGTTTTCGACCCGTATACTTTAGAAGAGCTGGGTAAAGCTAGGTTTAAAGTATCTAGGAGGATAGAGGAGTGCTTAGAAGGTACAGATATCATAGTGGTTCTACCTGAATCTAGATCTATGAAGAATACTATCATGAGGAAGCTCGGTGTAGCTAAAGCTTTAGCTCAGAGTAATCCTGCTATAGTTGATCTAGGTGGGGTTATCGATAGGTTTGAAGTATCTAGGTTAGGCTTCGTATATTTAGGGTTGGATGGTGTTCCTCCTTGAAGGATAGGGTGAAAGTTGCTCTCGTAGGATGTGGATCTTGGGGCGGTAACCATGCTAGGGTATACTTCGAGTTAGATGATATGTGCGAGCTTATAGCTGTGTGCGATGTAGATAAGGGGAGGGCTGAGAGGGTTGCTAGGAGATATGGCTGCAAGGCGTATACAGATTACCAGGAGCTTATAAGGGATTGTAAACCTGAAGCTATAAGTGTATGTACGCCTTCATCTACGCATTTCGAGATAGCATACGAAGTGGTTAGAAACGGTATAGATGTTCTTGTCGAGAAGCCTATGTGCACCTCTGTGAGCGATGCTTTGAAGCTTGTATCTGAAGCTGAGCGTATGGGTGTAGTGTTGATGCCTGGACATATAGAATGCTTCAACCCAGGGGTTAGGAGGGTTAAATCGATGATAGAGGAGGGTAAGCTAGGCGATATACTCATGCTTACGGCTAAGAGGGTTTCATACTGGCCTGAGAGGGTTGGCGATGTAGGTATAGTTATGGATACGGTGATACACGATGTATACGTATTCAGATATCTGCTATCAGAAGATCCAGATGAGGTTTATGCTGTAGCAGGTAGGCTTATGCATAGATTCGAAGACTATGTAGGCGTGACTTTAAGGTATGGCGGATCGACTATAGGCTTCATAGAAGCTAATTGGATGACACCTAGGAAGGTTAGGAATTTAACGGTAACGGGAAGCAACGCTATAGTATCGCTAGACTATCTAACCCAGGAGATAGTATACGAGGATAAAGACTCCATATATACGCCTATAGCTAGATGGGATGAGCCTCTGAAGATAGAGATCAAACACTTCATAGAAGCATCCTTAGGCAGATGTAAACTAGAGGTGACAGGATATGATGGATTAGAAGCTTTAAAGGTTTGCGAAGCTATACTAGAATCCAGTAGGGTTCATAAATCCGTGAAGCTTAAAGGGTGAAAGATATTGAAGAGGAGGCTTATGGAATACTTAGCATGCCCAATCGATAAACACCACCCGCTAGACCTGATAATCTTCGAAGAGGATGGGGAAGAGATAACGGAAGCGATGATAATATGCTGGAAATGCAAGAGATACTATCCTGTTAAAGACGGTATACCAGAAATGCTCCCAGATCAACTAAGAGATAGAAAGGAGGATACAGCATTCCTAGAGAAATGGAAGGATAAAATACCTAGAGAAATACTCGAAGAAGGAAAGCCATATCCTCTCAAGAAGTAAAAGTTTTAGCCTAGAATCCTAAACATAGATATACCTCGGAGAATAGCCCGGTGGTGCAGCCTGGTAAGCATGGAGGCCTTTGGAGCCTCCGACGGGAGTTCGAATCTCCCCCGGGCTACCATAGAACCTCCATAAAATCTATGGCTATTTATGCTTCTGCTACTACTATGCCTTGGTGTTAACGCTTGTGTTGGGGTAGCCCTGGTACTGTCCTGTTGTAGTAGTTCGTTGATGCCGAGTTTTGCCGCTTGTACTTTTGTTTTTAGGAGGTTGGCTACCTCGGTTTTGAGTGTTATCGATGCGTATCTGGGTTTAGG
>JAWCGL010000033.1:0-8980 GCA_038857155.1 Bathyarchaeia archaeon | reverse complement strand
ATCCCCCACCGTATAAAGCCCATCTAGCTATAAGCTCAGCTAACTCTAATCCTCCAAGCGATAGTATAGTCTGTATCTGAGCCCACCTCTCATCGTAGAAATCCGCATCGACTATACGCCCATCGATAGATTCTCCGATCCCCCGTCTAATCCTACGATAGAATTCTAGAGGCTTCAACCCCCTCCACTGGAAAGGTGTATGAGGTTTAGGTATCACAGGGTTTATGGATAGCTTTATAGAGCTTGGATACCTGAACCCAGCTTCCACGGCGTCGCATACGGCATCAAGTATATACTTCTCCTCTCCTTCGAAGAATCCTACGAGGAAGTAGAGCTTAAGCTCCTTGAATCCCATTTTATAGGCTTCGCTGAATATCGACGATAATCCCTCCCTAGTATACGGTTTACCCAGAATAGATGCTAGGGGACAGAAACCGGATTCAGGAGCTAACGTAAGCATTCTCTGACCAACCCTTGCTATAGCTTCAAGCCTATCTCTACCGATCGTATCCAGCCTAAGGCTTGGGATCGATGCCTCCAAACCTACGTCTATAAGCCATTCTAGAAGTTTATCTGAATCCTTATGATCGAAGAATGAAGGTGCATAGAACGTAATCTTCCTAACATTATTTGCTTTAACCCCCTCCTCTATAAGAAGCTTAATCTTCGTAAAGCTTCTATCCCTCTTAGGCTTAAATATATACCCTTCTAAACAGAATAGACACCTATGGGGGCACCCCCTCGAAGCCTCCAATATCATACTCCTACCCCATATAGGCTCTCTATCTAACGGTTGCAGCTGTAATATAGGATGGTATGCATTGTCTAGGCTTGCTTGGTAAACCCTCCTAACAGGGGTTCTAGATAAGCCATGCACATATACCCCATCCACATCGGCTAATCCTTCAAGCATAGACCCCCTATCCCCTCTAGACTCTACTACGATACCGAGAATCCTATCTATGGATGGCTCGAATTCACCTATGAAAGCTGCATCGGCTACGCATAAAGCTAACAACGGGTTAGCCGTAGCTATAGGTCCACCTACTAAGAGTATAGGTGGATTTGTACGTTTAGTAGTTATAGGATTGATACCGCTACGTATAAGCATAGAAGCCATCTTAACTATATCCGGCTCGAAGTGTAGCGATGCGAGTATAGCGTCGAAATCCCTTAGATTCATACCATACTCTATACTCCGAGGTATACTATCGGAATCCGGTTCGAATACTATGCGATCCGCTACCACATCGTCATACGAATTGCATATATAGTACAGGGATTGATGAGCTAGGCTAGCTAACGCAGCCTCATAGCTTGAGGGATACAGTATAGCTATCTTCGTATACCAGGCTTTATACGATTTCGCTACCCTACCATACTCTCTGAAACGTTGTACAGGCATAGAGGGTCGAAGCCTCCTATGAATAGTAAACCCTACTCCACCTTTATATCAGCTAGGGGTTAGCTATAACCCTAATATTCCCTCTTGAACGATATAGACTATATCATCATGAAGTCGTTTGTCTATATAGCTAAACCTGGGTTAAGCTATGGAGATGTATATAGAACGGTATCCACGATGCTGGATCGGCTATGGATCATATCGAAGCCTAAGATCGAACCTGGATCTAGGATCCTAGTTAAACCTAATCTTACGATAGATAAGCCTTGGACTACCGGGGCTACGACGTGCCCGTATATAGTGGAGGCTATCGCTAGATGGTTTCAGGTGAAGATCGATAACTGCGAGGTTATAGTAGGCGAAGGGTCTATGCTAGGCGTGGATACGTTTAAAGCCTTCGAAGCTTGCGGCTACCTAGAGCTTGCCGATAAATTAAGCGTAGAACTAGTGGATTTAAACCGTCAACCAACCGTTACGTTAGAGGTGGTTAGCGGTAGGGTGTTGAAGAGGATCGAGGTAGCTAGAGCCGTGTTGGAGTCTGATTTCATAGTGGATGTAGCTAAGCTGAAGACGCATATACTTACGCTCGTCTCGCTCGGTATGAAGAATATGAAGGGGATCCTACCATACAAAGGTAAGAAGACTATACATTTCCTAGGCTTAGAGCATGGGATAGTCGATCTTAACTCGGTTGTGAAACCCGATCTAACGGTCATAGATGGACTCATAGGTATGGAAGGCCTCGGCCCGCTGGTAGGTGAAGCCGTAGAGTTAGGTATAGTTATAGCCGGCTTCGACGTGGTCTCGGTAGACTCTGTAGCTTCGTATATGATGGGTGTAGATCCATATGAAGTCCTCCATATAAGATATGCTGGTGAACGTGGATTGGGAGCTTTGGAGTTAGATGAGGTTAAGGTCTACGGTTTAGATCCATCTAGCGTTAGAAGACCATTCAAGCTTCCACCTAGAAGCATAGTAGACGAGTATCCAGGTGTGCATCTCATACTCGGTGATCCCTGTAGCGGTTGTATAGGCTCTGTAGCGACGGCTCTAACCATCATGAAGGAATCTGCTGAGCTTAAAACGTTGATAGATATGTATGGATGTTTAACCGTAGCTATCGGACCTAAAGCTAGGTTGGATGATAGTATAGGTTTAACAGTGTTATGCGGTCGATGCTTATACCATATGAATATTGAAGGGGTATTCATACCCGGCTGCCCCCCTCAAAGCTACCTCATAAGGGATGTATTGAGATCGAAGATAGGCCTCCCACCGATATACGTAAGCGAGGATATAGTTAGGGAGGCTGAGGAGTTCTACCGTTAGATCATAGTAGACTCCTAATACCTCTAGCTATATATTCTACGGCTATAGCTGCGACTATTATAGCCGTTATGCTAGCTATTATCTCCGAACCAGTCTCTCCTAGAAGCTTATAGATCCTACCGATAGATCTCAACGTAGCCCATACGATAGCTATATTCATTACTACCGCTATAAGGGTCACCGGGAAGCCTACAGTCCTTACCAATATGAGGCTTGTAGTTATAGCTCCAGGACCTACTAGAAGTGGGCATGCTAACGGTACCACGCCTACCTTAGTTTTCGCAGGGCTACGCCAACCTTCGAGTAGTATTCTAACCGAGATTGCTAGGAGTAGTATCCCTCCGGCTACCATAAAGCTGTCGACCGATATAGCGAACAGCTCCAGTATATACTGGCCTAGAAGGGTGAACGCTAGCAGAAGTATGAAAGCTGTTATGCCTGTAGCGTTGAATACGCTTCTACGCTTCTCTTCGGATAGATCAGATGTTAAACCTATGAATATAGGTACGTTACCTATAGGATCGAGTACTGCGAAGAGGGCTATCACAGCTTTAGCCAGTTCTATAGGATCATGCTGAAGCATGAAGTCGAATCCTACTCCTTCCTCGACGTTAGGCTTCTAAGTTTACCTAGAACGTCGAGCCACATAGATATCAGGCTTACAAGCTCAAACTGTTTATCAGGATTAGTCGTAGCCGATACTAGATCTCCAAGCTCTTCAAGCTTAGATACAGCTATCTTCTCTAAGCTTCTAAGCGATAGATCCGCGGTAGCTTTACTAAGCTCCTCATCGCTCTTAACCAGTATGAATTTACGGTTGCATAGAGGGCAGAAGACATCCTCTTTAAGCTTGAATAGCGGAACCTTACATTCAGGGCAGCTTTCGTTGAGCATAGACGCTCCTAGCTTCAGAAGCTCAGCCATACGCTTGAAATCCGCATCCCTCATGGCCATACAGCTAACCCCCAATAATTTATTGGTAACTCCCCCCTCTTTAAGGATTAATCTCGATCGAACGTTAGGTTTAAAGGCTTGATAACGGTTATTTAACGGTATCGAAGATATAAGATCCGGGTAGATTGCAGCGGGTATCCCGGTTAAGCAGGCTGGAGGTGACACTACTTGTCTAGTAGGAGGAAGCCTACACCGGAGGAGTATAAAACTAGGGTTGCTCAAGCTATACAGCTCATGGAGACTATAGTTAACGATCGTTTAACGCCTAGAAATATAAGGAAGGTTGTAAGCGAAGGTATAGAATTACTTAAATCTGAGAAACTAAGCCTAGCGGCTAGAGCTGTACAGGTTATAGAGTCTCTAGATGAGATTATGCAGGATCCGAATATGCCTCTATACGCCAGGACTAAGCTCTGGCAGATAATATCGTACCTAGAAGGGATTAGAGACTGATGTGCTTCAAAGTTAAGGTTAGGGGTATATACGCTACAGCGTTAACCAAACTACTATTGGACGCCGGCTTCAGTGTAGTGGATCCAAGCTTAGAGGTTAGGAGGAGGTTAAACTTAGAGGATTCTATATACGAGGAGCCTGATGTATATGTTACGCAGGATGATAGGGATTCTAGTAGGATACTAGTCGAAGGTGATAGCGAAGCTTGTAAAGCTTTGATAGATGCTCTGAGAAGTGAGGTACCGTGTGTAGCTATCTTCGAATCTAAGTTCAACCCATACTCTATATACCTAGCTACGGTTGTAGCCGGGGTGGATGAAGGTATACTAGTCGATATAGGCGGGGTCTACGGCCTCCTCGTAGAAGCTAGTAGAACTTATTCTATAGGTGAGAGGGTTCTCGTCCAGGTTCAAGCTCCATGCTGGAGCGGTATGCCTAGGCTCTCGGATAATATAGCGCTCAGGGGTAAGTTTACTAAGATCTCACAGGGATTCGGTGTAGAATTCGATCCTAGAATAAGAAGCGAAGAGGTGAAGATGGATTTAGCTAGACTTGTAGAGAGGATTGGGTTGAAGAGGTTCAAAGTATACTTCTCAGCCTACTCTACAGATAGATCGATAACCGATATAGCTATGGATCTCTCAGACGTCGCGTCGAGGTATCTGCGTATATACAGAGAGCTGAAGGAAGGTAGCGCTCCCCGTATAGTGGAGCAGGGTGTTAAAGCTTTCCTAGTAGAGTTTACGAGTATATCTAAAGCTAGGCTCGATGAGATACGTAACTCTACGACTCCAACAGTTGAGGGGCATCATAGCTTTAAATGCTGCGAAGATCTCGGGAAGATAGTCGATTTCGCCGAATATCTGATTGCTAGAGGCTCCGATAGAAGGGTATTAAGCGATATGCTTAGAGAGTATGTTCATCGATCGATAAGGTTAGGATCTAGGATAGATTTTATACATGTAACCCTTACAGGCAGGGTTTTGAAGCTTAGACCTGGTATGGTTAAGTTTTTCGATGGCAGATCTATGATAGTTGAGCGTATATTCACAGGTAGAGGCATGTACGACGGGCTCGATATCCCGATATCCCCTGGGGATGTATGCTATACCGTGATCGAAGATGGATCATGGTTTCTAAGACACATATATCTATCACGGGATAAAGTGAAGGGGGAGTATGTCAACGTGAATACTCCGCCTGAAACCCTACCAGGTAGGGTTAGGTATCTAGATTTAGCCGTAGACGTCGTGAAGACGTCTGATGGCGATGTTAGGATAGTGGATCTAGAGGAGCTTGAAGTATTCCTAAGCGAAGGCGTCATAGGTAGAGATCTATACGAGTACGCTCTAGGTAAAGCTAGAGAGGCTGAGGATGGATTAAAAAGCAGGTGGAAACCTGCGGATGATATCCTAAGATATGTAGAGTCTATTTAGATCCGAGTTATAGCCGCCTGTATAGACTTTAAACGATATTATCCTTAAGCTCGATACAGCTTCCACGTTATGGGTAACCCCCGGCGGTATGTATACTATATCGCCTCTAGATACTGTAAACTCTTCATCCCCTATCCTAACCTTAGCCTCCCCCTCGACTATATAGTATAATTCTTCGTATGATTCATGCGTATGTAGTGTTGCTTTCTCCCCCTCCCTCATAACGGTATCCCATAACCCAGCTATCCTCCTAGCTATAGGCTTCAATAATGCGCCATGCTCGCCAATCCTACCTACATACATACCTACACTCTGCTAAGCTTCACATCTATCTTTACTATTTACTCCACCTACAGTATAAACTCGAGATAACCCCTACTAGATGCTTACTATCCGACGTTGAAGATTACATTCAACTACCTCTCTCAGGTATAGCTTCAAAGTTAATACCTAGATCTATGCTCTATTAATCCCTAGCTATACAGGATCTAGACTGAGGTTTATCTCCCCTTTAAAACCACCTTATCAGGATATCCTACTATCAATAGATCCGCATATCCTGGAAACAAACCTGTCTCGACTATCCCGGGTATAGATTTAAGCATCCTATCGAGCTCCCTAGGATCATTCACCCCCCCATCGACATATAGATCTACGAGTACCCCACCGATATCCGATACTAGAGGGCCAAACTTACCCCTACCAGCTACACGCGTCTCAGGTCTAAAACCCATAGATCTAAACCTCCTACAAACCATAGATACAGCTTGAGGGATAACATCTAACGGTATCGGCCC
Organism: Bathyarchaeia archaeon; assembly: GCA_038857155.1. Lineage (GTDB taxonomy): Archaea > Thermoproteota > CALKCG01 > B24 > DRYS01 > DRYS01. The sequence continues at coordinate 2,606 of JAWCGL010000033.1, read as the reverse complement.
CTTTAAACCGAGTCTATCCACCAGCTTACCATAATCCACTACGAATATACGCCTAGAAGAGTTGTATGCTAGAATCTTCTCGAGTGTAAGACATCCACCTCCACCCTTCACCATATCCAAATTCGGATCAACCTCATCGGCGCTATCCACGTATAGATCCACCTGATCTACGGATTCAAGCGATAGAACCTTAAACCCGTAACTAGATAATTTGAGCGAGGCACCTATAGATGAGCATACAAACGACGAATCCTTGAAACCTAGATCCGCGATACGATCTATGAGAAGCGATATAGTAGAACCAGAACCCAGCCCTACGATCCTAGGCCTCTCAGATTCCATAAGCTTCAAGGCTTCCTCTACAGCTTTAAGCCTAGCCCTAGCTGTATTATCTTGAGGAGATAACAGAGGTAACCACCTCTAGGAGAGGGAAGGGTAAAAATAGTAGGAATAGCGTATACCGTCTATCTAGTTTAACCTGTAACCGTAATCGTAGCTGTGAAATCTCCCTTATCAGTAACCAATGTTATTCTCAACGTAACGGATTGACCTGATGCTATACTACCCCTAGTAAGGCTTACATCGAGCTGTCTGGATGCACCTGGGTCTAGTAGTGCACCTACCGCGGCTGAACCTTCTATACCTGTATCGGTTATTCTTATCTCCCTTATCCTAACCCTCACCTCTCCATTGTTATTCACCGTTAACCTTATGATGTTTCCTCCGACTACACCTGCGCTTGTTACGGTTGCGCTCGCTCTACCAGCTGGCGCTCCGATAGGAATCTTCGAGAATACAACCCAAGACATTAAAGCTACGAAGAGTACGAGATCTACAAGAGCTATTATAGCACCCTTACCTATAGCTTTCCTACCACTCCTCAAACCTTTCTACACCCTGAGAATATAGAGAATACAAGTTTGGAATATAAGGCTTACGCCACCGTTCATAGCTTCCTTAATTTCCGCTTCTATACACTACTTTTATCTAACCCCTCTTAGATACTTTTAAGGGTAGTTTCTAGGTTGGAGCAGATAAATTCTAAGAAAGATAAAAGCGTAGAAGCTAGGGGAATCATCTATCTAGCTTTAGAACTATTCGCATCATCTATAACAGTATGCGTATACATCTATACTAGATTGTATAATCTAGGAGTTAGATATTCTTACGATTACGATGAAGGCGTATATCTACAGACCGCTAGACAGATGTTGAACGGCTATAAGCTCTACGAGCAGGTATTCCTATCGCAGCCCCCTATCCTGATATACCTTGTAGCTGCATCCATGAAATTCCTAGGTGAGGATCTATATGCGGGTAGACTGCCGATAGCTCTAACATCCATCTTAACCGGTGTATCGCTGTATCTAGCCGCTAGAAGGATATGCAATCCTACCGCTGGTATAGTAGGTTTAGCTATATTGACGATCGATAGGGTTTTCCTCCAATATTCTAGAGCGGTCGAAGGCGAGGTTCCATGTATAGCTTTCGCTATGTTAGCATACCTATTCATCGTCGAGTATATCCGTAGAGATAAGCTTCTATACAGCTTCGCATCAGGTCTATCATCATCTATCGCTATACTTTCGAAGTTTCTAGCCGCACCTATACTCCCAGCTATACTGCCAGCATTCTCCACTAGGGTTGGATCTACAAATCTAAGAAGCGATGTTGGAGGGTCTAATCGTAGGTTAAAGGGTCTTATAGCCTTCGTAATCGGTGCATCGATACCGTTAGCTATACTCCTACTATACGATCCGGTGGATCTATACGATCAGCTGTATATGTACCATAGGAGTAAACCCCTCGGAGGCACCGTTATAGAGAAGCTTATACAGCTCTATGGATATCTATCTGAGAACCCAGCGGCTCTAATCCTTGGATCGATAGGTCTGATCGTAGCATTCGCATCCCTAGATATCGGTTGTCTATTAGCTTCCATAAACCTCCTACTATCGGTATCTATGCTAGTATTCCTCCCACAGCCCCTATGGTACCATCATGTAGCAGTCCTATCGCCTCAGCTATCACTCCTATCAGGTTTAACGATAGGATACTCTACGAAGATTTGTATGAGGCTCTACGCTCGATCATCTAAGGGTAAAGGTAGATTCAAACGTATAGCTGTACCCATAATAGTGCTCATAGCATTCTCCACATTATCCTTATACGCTGCATCGTTAGCTCTATCCGCTCCCGCTATCTCGAGTATACTGTTTAGAGGTGGCGGGGAGCTTGAGTATAGAATCGCAGAGTTTATACGTAACATAACATCCCCAGATGAATGGATAATCTCCGATGATCAAGCTATGGTATTCGTAGCAGGTAGGGATGTGCCTCCGGAGCTTTGCGATACCTCTTTTATGCGTATATCCAGCGGGTATCTTGTGGATGAGGAGGCTATGTATCTAGCTGAAGCTTACAGGGTTAGGATTGTAATATTCTGGACGGGTAGGCTTATACAGCTTAAACGCTTCGTAGAGTACGTCGAAGCGAACTATCATCGTATAGGGGTATACGATAGCGGTAGACGCATATATCTGAGGAGAGATTAACCCCAGACGATTGTTTCGCTTAGGGTATAGTTCGCTATGAATCCTAGGAGT
>JAWCGL010000032.1:0-9021 GCA_038857155.1 Bathyarchaeia archaeon | reverse complement strand
AAGGATAGCCTTTACAACGAGTATAGGCTTCCAGATGGAAGCTATAGATCGATACCAGGTACTCTACTCATAACAGCGGTAGGAATGATACCGGATGTAAGGAGGGCTGTAACCATGGATTTAAAGGAGCCGGGTAATCCTATCTATGCCGTAGGATACACTAGATGCGAGTTAGGAGGGTCATGCTACTACTCTATTATAGGCGTTGAGGGGGGTGCGATCCCATCGGTAGATCTGAAGAATGCTAAGCTCATCATGGATAGAATCGTAGAAGCTATAGACTTAGGATATGTGAAATCTTGCCATGACTGCTCTGAGGGCGGGTTAGCGGTAGCGCTAGCTGAATCAAGCTTTTCCGGAGGTTTTGGCGTGGAGGTCTGGTTATCCGAAATCCCTAGATTAGATTTAGCGAGGGATGATAAAATACTCTTCTCAGAATCTAATAGCAGGTTCATAGTCGAAGTTATGAGGGGGAGGGAGGATTATTTCGAGGAAGTATTTTGTGGGCTTCCATGTAGAAGGATCGGGTATACTACGAGCGGAAGCCATCTTGTAATACATGGGTTGGATGGAAGGATCTATGAGGAGGATATATGGAGGCTGAAGGGGGCTTGGAAATCTACGTTCAACTGGTGAAAGATCTATGAAGGTGAGAACCCTCATACTTAGAGTTCCAGGTACCAACTGCGATCAGGAAACTGTAGAGGCGTTCGAAGAAGCCGGATCATATGTAGATGTTAAGCATATAAACGGCCTCATAAAAGATGCATCCAGTCTGGATGACTACCATGTATTTTGCATACCTGGAGGGTTCAGCTATGGAGATGATCTTGGAGCTGGGAAGATACTTGCATGCCAGCTTAAGTATAGGCTTAGAAAACATATTGAGAAGTTTATATCTGAGGGAAAAATCATACTCGGGATATGTAACGGCTTTCAAGCTTTAGTTAAAGCCGGGTTGCTACCAGGTTTAAACGGAGTATTCGTTAGACAGGAGGTAACACTAGCTTTAAACTATAAAGGGCTTTTCATAGATAGATGGGTATACGTTAGATGCGAGGAGGGGATGCGTTGTAAACCTTTGAACAGGCTAGCAGGAACTATATTCTACATGCCTATAAACCATGCGGAGGGGAGGTTTATAGCTCCACCTGATGTACTCGATGTACTTGAGGATGATGGATATATCGTGTTCAGATATGTTAATCCTCATGGTAGCATATCGGGAGAGTGGAATCCTAACGGTTCGATGAATAATATAGCAGGCATATGTAATAGGGATGGAAATATAGTAGGCTTGATGCCTCATCCTGAGAAGTATATTCACCCGTATACACATCCAAACTGGACTAGATCGGATAGGATACCGGAGGACAACTGTCTGATATTCTTTAAAACATTCATAAATTACGCGTATATCCACCTAGTGTAAGCTGAGGCATGCATCGGATGTTGTGAAGATTTTTAAACTAAACACCTATTGTTAGGCTTCAGGTGTTTCGTAGGTTTGGATGAGGTGGATGTCCTCGTAGTGTTAGGTAGCATATCTGATAAAGAGTATGGTGAAGCTATATGTAAGATACTAGAGGAGCTTGGTATAAAGTACTGGTTAACGGTAGCTTCAGCTCACCGCTCTCCAGATAGGGTGAAGAAGTTAGTTGAAGAAGCTGAGGAGCGAGGTGTCAAAGCGTTCATAGCTGTAGCCGGTTTATCAGCTATGCTTCCAGGGTTGATAGCTGCGTATACGGTTAAACCTGTAATCTCGCTACCGTTAAGTAGGAGCTTAATGGGTTTGGATGCTCTTCTATCCTCGGTTCAATCCCCTCCAGGTGTACCTGTAGCATGTGTAGGTATAGATAATCCTGTTAACTCGGCAGTATTAGCAGCCGAGATAGTAGGTCTATATAGATCTGATGTTAGGTGGAGACTCGTAGATTATAGGGTTAAACTCAGACGTAAAGTTGAAGAGGATGCTAAAGTCGTAGAGGATCGTTCGAATAGGTGAGGGGAGACGGGCTTCGATCCTTCCAGGTTGGAACTGGTTAAGAGGGGGAAGGTTAAGGATATATATCTTCTAGATAGCGGGAAGCTGCTGTTCTACTTCACCGATAGGGTTTCAGCTTTCGATGTAGTATTGCCTTCTACTATACCGTTTAAAGGTGAAGTACTCTGCAGGATGGCTACATTCTGGTTTAGATACCTTGAAGATAGGCTTGGAGCCGAGCATCATATGCTGTGGGTTGAGCCTCCCAACTGTATGGTTGTAAGGAGGATGGAGATGATACCTATAGAATTTGTAGTCCGTGGCTATATCTATGGAAGCTTGTATGAGAGGATGCTGAGAGGGGAGGTTGATCTACCTGTAGAGCCTGTACTAGCGGCTAAACTTCCTGAGCCGATACTAGATCCGACGACTAAGTTCGAGGAGAGAGATAGACCTATAACGAGGGGGGAGGCTATAGCTAGAGGATGGGTTACATCTTCTGAGTACGATAGGTTGGAGGATCTATCGATAGATATATATGAAGCTATGAGTAGGAGAGCGGAGGAGGCTGGGTTTATACTCGCAGATTTAAAGCTTGAGTTTGGAAGGTATAGCGGTAGGATTATCCTAGGCGATTCTATAGGTCCGGATGAGTTTAGGCTGTGGGTTAAATCTAGCTATAGTCTAGGCCGTTTTCAAGATAGCTTCGATAAACAACCGGTTAGAGATTGGCTGGATAAGATAGGGTATAGGAGTTGTTTAGACGAGGCTAGGAGGAGGGGGGAGCCGATACCTGAGCCTCCAAATCTACCTAGAGAGCTTATAGAGGAAGTTAGTAGGAGATATATAGAAGCTTACGAGAAGCTTTCAGGCGAGAGGTTCAGGTGAGAATATGGGTCTTCCTAGAAGTTATAGTGAGGCAGGTGTAGATGTAGATAGGGTGGCTGAAATTCATAGACGTATAGCGGAGGTAGCGAAGAGAACTTTCAGAGCGAGGGAGGGTAGGTGGGGGGAGGTGCTGATGGAGGTAGGGCATTATGCAGGCCTCATAGATATAGGTGGGGGTAAAGCATTAGCGATGCATGTCGATGGCGTAGGTACTAAGGTTCTTGTAGCTCAGATGGTGGGTAGATACGATACTATAGGTGTAGATTGCGTAGCTATGTGTGTGAACGATATCGTATGTATAGGTGCTGAACCTGTAGCATTGGTAGACTATCTGGTAGTCGAAGAGCCTAGAGATGATTTAGTTGAGCCTATTATGGAGGGGTTGGCTAGAGGAGCGGGGGAGGCTGGGGTAGCTATAGTAGGTGGAGAGACGGCTGTGATGAAGGATGTCGTGAAAGGCGTTAGGGATGGGTATGGATTCGATCTAGCCGCTATGTGTATAGGGGTGGTCGATAAAGATAGGATAGTCTATGGAGATAGGATTAGTATCGGAGATCGCATCGTAGGATTAGCTAGCAACGGTATACATTCAAACGGATTGACCTTGGCTAGGAAGATCCTCATCGATAAGTATGGAGTCGATAGGCATGTAGATGAGATTGGATGCAGTGTAGGCGAAGAATTATTGAAGCCGACGAGGATCTATGTAAAGCCTGTTCTCGAAGTGTTAGAAAGCTATGAGGTGCATGGGTTAGCCCATATAACTGGAGGGGCTTTCAGTAAGCTTATGAGGTTAGCGCGTATAGCTAGAGTAGGATTCCACCTAGATTCCATGCCTGAACCTCCGCCGATCTTTAAGCTGATACAAAAGTTAGGAGGTATAAGCGATAGAGAGATGTATCGTACCTTCAATATGGGTATAGGCTTCTGTATAATCACATCTAAAAGCGAAGCCGAGGATATAGAGCACTTCTGCGAGAAGAAAGGGTATAGAGCCTGGATTATCGGTAGGGTATGCGAAGAAGCTGCCGTAAAAGTGAAGATTAACAGTGGGGATGTAAAGCTAGCCTAGGAATCCTCCATATATAGGTTGCGGGTTAGATTATATTCGTATGGATTGGGGGTCTCTAACTCTAATCTCCTTAGGGTTACCTGTATACTTAAAGAGCGCTTTGATTGTTAAAGATTATTTTGAGTTCATATCCATACGTTTATGAAAAAATATTTTTAATTTCAAATTAAATTTTGAGAATAGTTTAAATTTACAATTATTGCATTAGGATGATATAGGGATCGATATGGAGAGAACGGTTGAGGTCTACGTTAAGCCTATGGAACAGGGTTACCTAGATGATACCGTCAAAATATACTTATCATCCTTTAAGGGTATGCGTAGTGAAGATGTTGTGAAACGTTGGTTTGAATGTAATATGAGAGCTTACCCTAGGATGCAATACTTCGTAGCGTTGTCTGGAGGGAGGGCTGTTGGGTATATCCTTTGGATCGAGAAAGGCGGCTTTAGGGAGGAATCTGTTTGGGAGTTAGAGCAGATAGCCGTCGATCCAGAGTTCAGAGGTTTAGGAGTGGGTCGTAGGCTTATAGAAGATTCGATAAGCTATATTAGAATCTATCTAGAGAGACGTCAACCTAGATCTAAGCTTAAACTTATCCTCGTATCCTCAGGTTCTTCGAACGAGATCGCTCGCAGACTATACGAGAAGGTTCTAGGAGCTAGGGGGGAAGCCGTTATACGTGATTTCTATCGTGGCGATGAAGTTATCTACGTAGCTAGATGCTAGATAGATTGAAGTAGTTTAGATGTATGATCGAGGCTTAGTATAACTCGATGTTTTAATAGGGTCTCTTAGACCGATGAGTAACATCTATCTGGAAGATTGTTTCCATCGAAAGCTGTATAGCGGATAGGATGCAGCGATCATAGTGTAAACCCTCTAGAAGGGTTGACGAGGATTTATACTACTGAACGGATCACCTGTTTTTAGGTTGTGGTAAGGTTTATCTTGAGATTTAGGTTGATCTAACCTATATAGGTTTAGCTATGGGAACTATCGTAAGTGAAGCTAAGAGGGGCGTTATACCGGATGTAGTGGCTGAGGTAGCTAGATTCGAAGGGGTTGATCCTGAGAAGCTTACACGTATGGTAGCTAATGGGGTAGTCGTCATTCCATGTAATTCGTCTAGGGATAAGAAGCTAAGTAAACCAGTAGCTATAGGGGAGGGGTTAACCGTAAAAGTTAACGTTAATGTCGGTACTTCGATGGATATATCTGACCCACACCTAGAGCTTGAGAAAGCCAGAATTGGTTTAAAATATGGGGCGGATACCGTCATGGATCTATCTACTGAGGGGGATCTAGACTATATCCGTAGACTATTTATCGAGGAGCTAGATGCTCCTATAGGTACTGTGCCAATCTATCAAGCTGCCGTAGAATCTATGAGAAGGTATGGTTCGATCGTAGATATGAACGAGGATGGTATATTGAATGTTATAGAAAAACATTTTAGGGATGGAGTGGATTTCGTTACACTTCACTGCGGTATCACGTATAATGCTCTAGAATCGTTGAAGAAGGTTAAGAGAGTCGCTGGTATAGTTAGTCGTGGCGGAGCTTTTATAGCATCATGGATGTTATGCCACGGTAAGGAGAACCCATTGTACGAGAATTACGATTATATACTCGAGCTAGCTAGAGGATATGATGTATGTATAAGTTTAGGTGATAGCCTTAGGCCTGGATGTATAGCTGACGCGAACGATCTAGCTCAGAATATGGAGCTATTAACGGTAGCTGAGCTCGTAGAGAGAGGTAGGAGGATGGATGTTCAATGCATTGTCGAGGGGCCTGGACATATGCCTATACATCAGATAGCGGCTAACATAGCCTTAGAGAAAGCTGTATGTAAGGGTGCTCCATACTATCTTCTAGGACCTATAGTCACAGATATAGCTACCCCATACGATCATATAGCAGCTGCGATCGGAAGCGCTGTAGCAGGACTCGCAGGTGCAGATTTCCTATGCGTAGTCACACCATCTGAGCATCTAGGTTTACCGCTACCTGAAGATGTGAAGCAGGGGGTTATAGCTTCTAAGATAGCCGCGCACGCGGTGGATATATATAGGGTTGGGGAGAGGGCTACAGGGTTAGATAGATCTATGGGGGAAGCTAGAGCACGCCTAGATTGGATAACACAGTTTAAGCTATCGATGGATCCTGATAAAGCTTCGGAGATTCATGGAAGGGTTAAGTCTAGAAGCGGTGCATGCACCATGTGCGGGGATTATTGCGTCTATAAGATATTGAAGAGATTCTATGTATAGGTATCTTCTTGAAGCCGTATCTCAGTTTTGTAAGGTGAATATAAGCTTAGACTCTATACAGCTGATAGCGATCGGAACCCTTATTACTTTATCCCGCATGTTAACCGTAGGATATGGTTAGATTTAGTGGGGGATCTACCGTTTGGGGGGTGGATATATGGGTAGATTCCATGTGGTGGTAACGGCTCCTATTCATAGGGAGGCGATCGATCTGCTGAAGAAGGAAGCCGATGCATATATATTCGAGAAGCCGCCGGTCGAGGATGAGCTTATAGGATCAGTGAAGAGCGCTGACGCTATACTGGTAACGCTTAACGTAGAGAAGGTGAATAGGAGGGTTATAGAATCGGCGCCTAAGCTTAAAGTGATAGCTAGACATGGAGTTGGATATGATAACGTAGATGTGGAGGCTGCTACCGAGAGGGGGATATGGGTTACGATAACCCCGGTCCTCCATGAAACGGTAGCCGATATGGCTTTCGCTCATATACTCTGTCTAGCTAGAAACGTTTGCAGAGCATCGCAGCATGTTAAATCTAGGCTGTGGAGGATTAGGAATCCATTCTTATTCGCGGGTATGGATGTATGGGGTAAGGTTATAGGTATCATAGGTCTTGGGAGGATAGGCTCGGCTATAGCTAAACGTGCTAAGGGATTCTCCATGAAGATACTATACTATGATATCGTTAGGAAGCCCCAGCTAGAGGTGGAGTTTGAAGCGGAATATAGGCCTCTAGCCGATCTCCTCAGGGAATCCGATTTCGTAGTTGTATCATGCCCATTGACCGAGTATACACGCGGTATGATAGGAGAGGATGAGCTTAAGCTCATGAAGCCTACAGCTATCCTAGTCAATATAGCTAGGGGGCCCATAGTAGATCACAATGCTCTAGTGAAAGCTCTAAGAGAAGGATGGATAGCTGGAGCAGGATTAGATGTATTCTGGCAGGAGCCTTTACCTCTAGAAGATCCACTACTAGATCTCGATAACGTAATCCTAACCCCGCATATAGCTTCCAATACATCGGAATGTAGGAGGAGGATGGCTCTAACAGCCGTGGAGGATATACTCAGGGTCCTACATGGAGAACCACCTAGATACCCGGTAAACGATGTAACGGAGAAATCCTAATCTAGGGGGGAGTCGATTTAAATATAGCCTTGGGGTGCGATGGCAGCTCTGGCCCTTGCGAGCCCTATGAGCGAGATCTTGAGTGTGCTAAGCACCCCGCTTCCACGGTTTCCATCGCTAGATTTGCCGGGGAAAGCTGCATGCGAAAGAAAGGGTTAAAAGCATCTAGAAAGGGTTGTTACCAGTTTCGTAGAATTATGGAGATAAAAGTTTTTAAATCAGTGATGGGGATGCTTCTTTAGCCCCGTTAAGGGGGAGGGGTTGAACCATGTTCAGATTCGAGGAAGAGGAAGAAGAGGAGGAGTGGGAGGAAGAGTGGGAAGAAGAGGAGTGGGAGGAGGAAGAGTGGGAAGAAGAGGAAGAAGAGGAGTGGTAACCTGGTCTCCCTAATCTCCGTTTCTCTCTCACATTTTTTCTCTTCATCGCTATTCATCTATGATGGGGTGGTTCTTAGGTGGTGGTTATGGCTGGTAGGGTAGCTGTGATCGATAGGGATAGCTGCCGCGTCGAGGATTGTGGATTACTATGCAGACGTTTATGTCCGCTTGTTAGGAATAAGATCGAAGCTATCAAGGTAGATGATAAAGGTAAACCTATCATATCCGAAGAGCTATGTATAGGATGCGGTATCTGCGTTAATAGATGCCCGTTTAAAGCTATATCGATAGTGAATCTTCCTGGGGAGCTTGAAGGTGAATGTATCCATAGGTATGGCGTTAACGGGTTTAAGCTGTTCAGGCTACCTATACCAGCTAAATCTACCGTCCTAGGTCTCATAGGTAAGAATGGGGTAGGTAAATCTACATCTCTCCGTATACTTGCGGGTAAACTTAAACCTAACCTAGGCGTCGTCGAGGGGGGGCCGCCTGACTGGGATTCTATAATAGAGCATTTCGGTGGCACGTTTCTCAAGGATTACTTTAGTAGGCTCGCTTCTGGGGGGCTTAGAATAGCGTATAAGCCTCAATATGTCGATGCTATACCTAGAATGTTTAGAGGGGAGGCTGGTAGACTCCTATCTAGGCTGGATGAACGCGGTGTACTGGATGAGGTTGGATCGATCCTAGAGCTTGAGGAGGTTATGGATAGGAGGGTGGATGTACTTAGCGGTGGGGAGCTTCAGAGGGTAGCTGTAACTGCGGTCGTATGTAGGGATGCCGATGTATATGTATTCGATGAGCCTTCAAGCTATCTAGATGTACGTCAGAGGCTTAGGGTAGCTAGGGTTATCAGAGGGTTAGCTAAACGAGGTGTTATGGTTGTCGTAGCTGAGCATGATCTGATAGTTTTAGACTATATGTCGGATATGGTATCTGTTCTGTATGGCGACCCAGGAGTCTATGGTATAGTATCGTATCCTAGGGTTGTTAGGGATGGAATAAACATGTTTCTAGAGGGGTATATTCCAAGCGATAACGTAAGGTTTAGAAGCCAGCCTATAAAGTTCCAGGTTAAACCTCCTACACAGAACATAGAGTCTATGGATATAGCTTATAGTTGGGGTTTTATGGTTAAGAGGCTTGGAGGATTCACATTGAAGATCGAGCCTGGGTTCATACGCACCGGTGAGGTTATAGGTATACTAGGACCGAATGGTATCGGTAAGACTACGTTCGTTAAGCTTCTAGCCGGGTTGGAGAAGCCTGACGAAGGCGATACCCTACCGGGAGG
>JAWCGL010000031.1:0-9166 GCA_038857155.1 Bathyarchaeia archaeon | reverse complement strand
TAGCCATAATCCTAGTCTTGCACCGCCGCTGAGCGATGAAGAATTCTTTGTAGAGCTCTAAAATTTTATTATCGAGTTACCCTAGAAGCTCATCTGCTTTAGAATATTTATAGACGCGATCTATCATAGGGTGTTCAGGCTATGAGCTACTCAAAGTTTGACTGGAATAATATCCTGGTTATTTCCTTGAAAGCTAACGGATAATCCCCCTCTAAATCCATGCTAATACCAGGCATAAGGAGCTAAGATGAACTCCACCATGAGAAGGCTTTAGTTAAACTAGATGTAATCCGCTGTGATCTACTTGCTCTACTAAAAGATTTTAACCTCCTCTCACCAAACAGAGCCCTGAAATTGTTAGGTAAGACTAAATCATAATCCAGAGCCGCTAGTCGACCTCCCTTACCTAACACTGATAGGATCTGTTAGATAAGACAGACTGCTCTAATCCTTCCAATCATCTAAGAACTTATTCATGATGAATGAATAAATTCTTTGTTTCATGGATGATTACTTATATGGCTTCCCTCACCAGTATCCTCCTAGAGGGCAGGACAGTCTGCGCATCCCAGCCGTCGGCTAAATAGCCTTCGAGCTCATTCTCACTTATGACTTTTCGGGTCTTTGCTCGACTTCCCCTCAAGTCCGTAATCTTCTAAGCTCAGCTTCCTAATCTCTTCTATGGCCTCGTCAACGGTCTTATATTTAGCTATGGCCTTCCACTCCCTATACCCCAAATACTATCAACAAGAGTGAGAGAAGTTATATATACAAATACTCTAGAATTGGTGGGCCGGGAGAGATTCGGACTCTCGACCTTCCGGTTATCAGCCGGACGCTCTGACCAGGCTGAGCTACCGGCCCATTATAGTTATGGTGGATTCGGGTATAAAGGGTTTACTTCGCTCTTACGAGCTTGTTTCTACCCATAATCCTCCAGTACTCGACTTCTACTCCAGGTGTTAGCCTCTCTTTTCCTTCGAGATCTTCCGGTATGTTTAGTTCGAATGTTTCGAATGTCTCTGTATCCATAATCTGTACGCTATCGCCTACGATCGATAGTATCTGCCCAGTCCTCTTATCCACTATAGGTATATCTATCGATGCGTCTACTGGGGCTACTATCGATCGTTTAACGTTATCGAATAAGCCTATACCTACTATCCGTGCTTTAGCGCTTCCGTGTTTCGGAGCCGGGAGGCTTCGACCGCCTACCAGGCTTTTCCGGGTTTAGATTTATCCACGGATAGTACTCTACACGGCTCGCCATCTATAACGACGTACATACCAGGTTTAACCGAACCTACATCTGAAGGCCTACTCATAGATATCCCCTCACTATTCTATCGATCCTCCTCCAATTTAAAAATGTCTCCGTTTCGCTTCCAGATTACTCTAGGTTCTAGATCCAAGCTCCTGTAGACGGATATCACTGTATCCATAGCTGAAGGTACATCTACGCCTAGATAGTGTAGGTGAGCTTTACATCCATACCTACAGTCTGATGAACCGAAGCCTACGATCGGCTTCACTCTCCTAGATAACATAGATGCCACCCTATGTTCTAAGCTCTTCTCGCATATAGCGTAAACCACCGCCTCCAATTCCGCTTCTAGTAGGAGGTAGTCTATATGCCAGAATGGCTTATGTACACTCCTACGTAGATACCTGGCGATCCTACCCTCTAAGCTAAACCCTCCTCTACCCATAGCAGACCCGGTATAGCCGTAGAAGCCTCTATCGAAAGCTATAGCTCCAAGCCTCCCTACCCTTACGGATCTCCCTGAAGATAATCCTAAGATAACGGTGTAAACACCTTTAGACATACAGCGGTTATAGTAAGCTTTAGCTATCCCTTTAAGGCTTACAGTATCTGTTAGGGTTGCTTGAACGTATAAGGCGGATAGTAGCAGGATATATAGACTCGGTAGCATCGATAGCTGTTAGGCTTAAGCTTACACCAGGATCCATATGCCTACTAGGCTTACTATCAGCTCTCGTCTCAGGCCTCATACTGTACATGTATGGTTCTAGACTACTCCTATACGCTTCCATACTCATATTGCTATCAGGGTTTATGGACGCGCTCGACGGAGCGGTAGCTAGGTTAACTAATAGAACCTCCAGGTTCGGAGCATTCCTAGATTCCACGGTGGATCGAGTGGAGGAATCGATTATATTGGGCAGTGTTATATTGGGGGGTTTATGCGATATATCCGTAGGCCTCGTAGCCTTAGTGGGAAGCCTCCTAACAAGCTATATGAGAGCTAGAGCCGAGTCTATAGGTGTAAACCTTGCAGGTGTCGGTTTAGGTGAGAGAGCCGAACGTATATTAATCTTAGGGCTTCTAACGATGGCCGGATACCCAGATATAGCTATAGCGGTAATAGCCGTGATAACAGCGATTACATCCATACATAGATTCCTATACGTCTACGTTAAATCTAGAAGCTTATGAAGCTATCCACAGCCCTCTGATCCAGCCTCCTAACAACCTCGTATACCAGCTTTACAGCGTTAGCTAGATCGGATAGGTTCACCATAGACGTATGCGTATGTATATGCCTCGTAGGGACGCCTATGACTATGCTAGGGCATCCAGCCCTACTTATATGAATCCTACCAGCATCCGTACCACCCCTAGCATGGCTGAGCTGATACGGTATCCCACACTCCTCCGCTACGCCTACGACGAACTCTTTGAGAAGCTGGTTAGGTATCATAGAGTTATCATAAGTCACTATGGTAGGCCCCCTGCCAAGCTTAGCAGGAGCGATCGAAGGCTTAACATCAGGTATATCACCAGCTATATCCACCTCTGCGACTATAGCTACGTCTGGATCCACTACATGGGCTACGGTACTCGCGCCCCTCAACCCCACCTCCTCCTGAACGGTAGCAGCTCCATAGACAGCGTTGGGATGATCTATAGACTCCATCTTAAGCCTCCTAACAACCTCTAAAGCTATGAAGGCTCCTATCCTATCGTCGAAGGCTTTACCCACAGCAGCTCTACCACCGTTTATCAAAGTGAACGGGGACCAGGGGATTACCGGATCACCTATCCTAACACCTAAAGCTTCAGCCTCCTCCCTACTGGATACACCTATATCTATGAACATATCGCTCATCTTAACAACCTTATCCCTCTCCTCAGGTGTAAGTATATGCGGAGGCTTAGCAGCTATAACGCCTATCAGATCACCCTTACGAGTCCTCACTATAACCCTCTGGGATAGCAGCGTCTGATCGAACCATCCTCCTAGAGGATCGAAAGATAAGAAGCCGGTATCCTTATCTATACCCGAAACTACGAATCCAACCTCATCTATATGCCCAGCTATAAGCACCCTAGGCCTATCCGAAGATCCATTCTTAACGAATATCACCGATCCAAGCTTGTCCGTGAAAACCCTCTCAGCATACTTCGAAGCCTCTCCCTTCACTATAGATGCAGCCTCCCTCTCAAACCCCGCCGGACCGAAGGAATCGCATAGAGCTTTGAGCACAGATACACTCTCCTCATCCAGATACATCTCTAGAAACCACCCCCTACGAAGATTAGCTATAAGATTAGATGTGGATAAAGCTTATCAGTATCCAGGTACGCTAGAATATAGCGGGTCCCGCGGTAGCTCAGCCTGGAAGAGCGTCCGGCTGTAGGCCCCGCCCAAGCTAGGCGGAGTATATCAGCCTTCCAGGCGACAGAAACCGGATGGTCGCAGGTTCAAATCCTGCCCGCGGGACCACTTCCACACCCCTGAATCCAGTAAATTTTTAACCATGATACAATACCACCTATACATTATGACTCGACCCGCTCTATGGCTCTCCATCCTATCCATATCGATCCCCTTCACATCTATAGCTACGTCCATAGCTATTTCAGGCTGGTTCAATATAATCGATAATGCTTTAAGCGATCTAGGTCATGCTATACGTAGCCCTGTAGCTCCCATATTCAACTTCGGGTTGAGTCTAGGCGGCCTCTTAATATCCATAGTATCGACCCTATACTTCGGTAAACTGTTTAGAATACTATCCGTATGCGGGGTTCTAGTAGGGTATACCCTGATACTAGTCGCTGTTTTCGATGAAGTATATCGAAGCCTACACTTCACGGTATCCGTAGCCTTCTTTCTATCCATAGCTTTAACGCTATCGATCTACGCCTACCTATATAAGAATCCGTTAGCGGTATTCGCTCTAATCCTAGGATTGGCGTCGTGGCTATTGCATCTATCTTACGGTATACCTAGGGGTGCTGCTATACCTGAGTTAATATCGATAGCCGTCGCTATCCCATTCTATATAGATCTAGCTAGGAGGATCGATTTATCTACGAAGAGGTAGCATAAAGCCACGCCCCACCTAGATAGTTACCTAACTCCGCCTACCTCCTTCTCCAGGTTTACTATATCGCTAGGCTTCAACACGGAGACGCCTGTAATAGGACCCACTATCTCTATAAGCACTATCTTATCTGGATTCTCCAAATCGACTTTCCTATCTATCAATCTAGCGGCTTCAGCTATTATCTCCTTACTACCTAGTTGTGTATGTCTCTTCTCAACAGTTATACGGAACCTCTCCCCCTCCCCTATCATATCCTTCAAATCTCTAACAGCATCTACTATAGCTTCGATCCTAGATTGCACATACCTCTGTATAGGTATAATCCTTCTAATGACGCCCACCCTATCAGGATTCGCTCTCACATAATCCCTGATCCTCCCAGCAGCCTCTATAGGATCCAACCTAGTTTTAGCCAGTATAAGTCCGCTGACATCCGTCTCCCATGCATCAGCCTCGCTATCCCCAACTTCGGATAGAAGATCCTTTATGTTATATACAGCATCGAATTCAGCCCCCCTAGGACAGGTTATTATAAGGTTGAACTCTCTCATCAGACATCGTTATACGTTTAAACCTCGGAACGTTATAAGGGTTAAATCGCTACCCGAAGCAGGGGAATCTATAGGGGCGGATCCCCGGATATAGAGGTATACGGTGTTATGCGTAGAGCATCGATCATAATTCCTGTTAAGAATTGTGAATCGACGATAGCAGACCTTCTATCATCCATAGCTAACCTAGACTATCCTAAAGATCTAGTCGAAGTTATAATTGTCGATGGAGGATCAACCGATAGAACGATCGAGATAGCCTCAGGATACCCGGTAAAGATAATCGAGGAGCCTGGTCTAGGTCCAGGTTACGGTAGGATGGTAGGCGTTAAACATTCCAGAGGCGATATACTCGCTTTCACCGATGGAGACTGCGTAGTTTCTAGTGGATGGCTCAAAGCTATATCTAGAGATCTAGAGGATCCTTCGATAGGATGCGTAGGTGGGAGCATACTGCTGGATAGACGCTACAGCGTAGGATTCTCGGCTAGATACTTCGAGGAATCCATAATAAGGGTTATGCCCCTATCATATGAGAGGAGAATCTACGACAAGTTACTGCCGTTCAAGCATCTAGCTTTCGCTAACCTAGCTACTAGGAGGGATATCCTCGAAAATGTAGGCGGTATAGATATAGGTTTTAAGACGTTCGAGGATATGGATCTACTGCAACGTATATGCGATCATGGATATAAGATTCTCTTCGATCCGGATGTCTATGTGTGGCATAAGCATAGGCAGAGTATCGGAGGATTACTAAAACAGGTTTATAGGTATGGGTCGGGGGGTTCCGTTTTTAGGAGGAAGCATCCTCGAAGCATGATAACACAGTGGTATAGGATCGGTCTAGCACTATTCTATACGATCGTATCGGCTATATCTGCTAGTATAGCGTTATCCCCTATCTACGGGCTCCTACCGGTCGTCATAGCTTCACTACCCGTAATCTCGGGATATACCGGTGACGCTATATACTATCTTCGTAAAACTAGGTCTACGATAAAATCCACATTATACCCTTTACTCGATATAGCCGTGATAATATCTTTCTGCCTAGGCGATACAGTATCGAATCTAAAGAGTGTATCGTATCATAGATCAGAGGCTTAATCTACATAGATGCATACTCGCGGTAGTACTTCTCTATCCCATCCCTAGATAGCTTACCTCTATGCAGTACTATCCTATACCTGAACTTCACAGATGATCCTCTCTCTATCCTCATACTTCCATCCAGATCCCTCCTACCCTCGAAATCTGATAAGCCGAAGCAGTTAACAGCGAAGAGCCCGTAAGCTCTTACATGCCAGTATGTAGGATGCCTAGGATTGCTTGGATGATCGAATATAGCTATACCGGCAACCTCTCCATCGAT
The DNA here is from genome assembly GCA_038857155.1 of Bathyarchaeia archaeon. Taxonomy (GTDB): domain Archaea; phylum Thermoproteota; class CALKCG01; order B24; family DRYS01; genus DRYS01. The sequence continues at coordinate 2,884 of JAWCGL010000031.1, read as the reverse complement.
CCTACCGGTATAATCGCACCACCTCGCTCTCCTACCCCAGCATCGAGGCTCACCTACACCGCCCTCAGAGTTCATTATCACACCGCCGCCTACAGATTCCCTCATACTATCTACGACTCTTAAAGCTACGATACCACCCTCCTTCGTATCACCTAAAACTATATCGCCGTAGCCTGCTTGAAACTCTACATCGTAATCTATAAACCTGACATCGCCTAAAATCTTCCAGAATACCACGGTTCTACATTCGTTCATAAGCTTATCGCCAGCCTTAGAGAGCCATATATTCCTAGAATTCAGTATGCATCTATCCCCTCTCAGAGATACGGTCGGATGATCCATGCACCTTATAAACCCTGCATCAGGTCTCTCGCTCCATATATCCACGCCGTTTACGCTACCATGGGCAGTCCATAACGATCTATGATGTATATGATCCGGAGGCTCATCCCTAGTTATCATGATACCTCTAGGAGCGTAGAGCGGGTAGAAGTATGGCTTACGAACATCCTCGCCATACCTGTACACAGCTACTAACGCATCATCCTCCGACAACTCTAAGAATCCATCCTTAACTAGACGTATAGAGAATACCATCCTACACCACCCCCTAGTACTCCCTAAAGAATCTTTTAAGATTTTCTATACTAACCCTCACAGCTTCGGCAGGATCCTCCTCCTTCCTAAGGATCTCTACAGATACATACCCTTTAAACCCTATACCCCTCAAGCCTCTAACGACCGCTCTATAATCGGCGGATCCGAATCCAGGCCCGCCCATGTTATCATCGTTAGCATGGAAATGCATGAGATACGCTCCACCCCTCTCTATCTGTCTATCTATAGGTTCATCAACCCCTGTCATAGCGTATACATCTAGTATAAGTCTGAAATTCGGATGACCTACATCTTCGATGAACCTGATAGCTTCACCCACAGTGTTTATAAAGTTAGTCATATCTCTCCTCAAAGGCTCTATACATATGTAGACGCCACGCTGCTCAGCATACTGTGAGCACCTCCTAAATATATCTACAGCCCACATCCATGCATCCATAGAATCGACACCCCTAGGTATACTCCTCTGAGCTGGTGATCCGAATACTATAACCCTACCTCCGATATCGCTACAGAAATCTATAAGCGCTTTAAGATAGGATTCAGTCCTACCTCTAACGGTAGGATCAGGGCTTGTTAGATGGACGCCGCTAACACCCCTAAGAACCCAGTGTATGCCCGCGATATCCAAGCCGAAGCTTTCAGCATCCTCCCTTATAGATCTCCTCACCCTTCTATCTATATCCGTAACCTTCTCGGCTATAGTATAGGGGGCTATCTCGACACCATCGTATCCAACCCTCGATACATACTCGAAAACCTGTTTAAGACTCCACCTCTCGAATACCTCGTTACATACAGCGAATCTAGGCATACTCATCTCGAATCACATCGATCATCATAGAGCGTGTATAGAGTATTTAAGAATTGTAGATCGGTAGATCTTCTAAGCTGAGCTCTGATCGTTTATAAAGCCTATTGCTGCTCAGATATGCACATTGAAACAGTAAAGCTTAACTATAGGTTAATAAGGAATCTATATATTCATGCACCGCCAAGTTTTAGGAAATCGTAATCGTTTAGCGGTAAGTCTTGCGGTATTCCTCATCTGCGTAGTCGTAGCGGCTGTAGTCGTAGGTGTAGCAGGATACTATATAGGACGCGATGGAGGCTATCGCTCAGGATACGATACTGGTTACAGCGAAGGGTATAGCAAGGGTCGAAGCGAAGGTTTAGCAGCTGGTGCGGAGAAAGCCTACCGCGAAGGCTATACCGCAGGTTACGGCGTAGGCTACAGCTACGGATTCTCAAACGGTACACTTAACGTCGCTAAAGCATTGTATATGGGTCTTAAGGATCGGATAACGAGGGAGATAGTACAGGTATCCGCGCCTAACCTTCCATCGAAGATAAAGGTTGGATGCTTGATGGCTCTAACAGGTGAGCTAGGGCCTATGGGTGTTGAGATAGCTAAAGGCGCTCAGCTAGCCGTAGCTCTCGTAAATCGTCTTGGAGGCGTAGCCGGTAGACCTGTAGAGCTTATACTCGAGGATACAGCTACAGATCCTAGCAAAGCTCTGACAGCATGTAAGAAGCTGGTCGAGGTTGACGGTGTTAAAGTGGTAGTAGGCCCCATGGCTAGCGGTGAGGTTATGGCTATAGGAGGCTACGTTAACGAGAGGGGGGTCGTATTACTTTCTCCGTCGGCTACATCGCCGTATATAACACTGAACTTCCCAGATGACTATATATTCAGGGTTGTAGGTAGCGATACAGCTCAAGCTAAAGCTCTAGTTAAGCTAGCTCTAGATGCTGGATGCAAGAATATAGCGACGCTAGTTATAGATAACCCTTACGGTGTAGGTATAGAGGATGTAGTTTCATCCCTCGTAGGAGCTAAGCTCTCGCTTAAAGTGAGATACGATCCTAGGAAGATGGATTTCAGGACAGAGTTAACGCAGATTAAAGGTGCAGGTGTAGACGGCGTCATATATGTAGGCTACTATGAGGATGGACGTGTGATGTTCAGGCAGGCTCTAGAGCTAGGTCTCGACAGTATAAAGTGGTTTGCAGCTGAAGGTGTATACGGGGATCCGATGCTGGTAGTCCCTGAATCGGCCGAATTCATGTATCGAGCCGTAGTAGGTACTAGACCCCTACCTCCACTGGTATCATTCTACGATGAATTCTTAGAAGAGTATGAAGCTGTATTCGGAGCTAAACCTGCAGCTCCATACATAGAATACTGTCTCGACGCTACACTCATGCTCCTTGAAGCTATAGCGAAAGCAGGGGTGTACGATGGAGCGGCTATAAAGCAGAAGCT
>JAWCGL010000030.1:0-9242 GCA_038857155.1 Bathyarchaeia archaeon | reverse complement strand
GTTTATCTACTATCATCTAGGAGGTAGCTATGGAGTTCGAGGTGCCTATTAATGGAGAGGATATGGAAATATTCATGGTTGGACTACGAGGGTCGGGGGTTAAACCTCTGCTATCTAGGTCTTAGATCGATGAAGCTAGCTCATCTAATATATAGGAAAGTTCTATATAGGTGGATAGAAGGGTAGCATAGATGGGTGGATATGAGTGGGGTTGTGAGGGTAGGTTTTGGTAAGCTTGGCTGTATAGCCTCATCTCCGTTGGTAGAATATCTACTCGATGAGAGGGCTGATAGGGATGATTTGAGCGTTAGGGTTGTTTCTTCAGGTGCTAAGATGGGGGAGGATGATGCGGAGGAAGTCGCTAAAGCTTTGATACAGTTTAAACCGGATTTGGCTGTAGCGGTAAGCCCTAATGCTGGTCTACCTGGACCTAGGAGGATGAGGGGTTTACTTAGAGATGCAGGTATACCCACTATCGTCTTATCGGATGCTCCTTCCAGGAGGATTGTGAAGGAGCTTGAAGAGGGTGGGTATGGGTACATAATAGTTCTCGGGGATTCTATGATAGGTGCTAGGAGGGAGTTCCTAGATCCCATCGAGATGGCTGTATACAACGCGGATCTCATAAAGGTTCTAGCTATCACAGGCGGATTCAGGGTTATACAGATGGAGCTGGATAAGGTGATAGATTGTTTGAAGAGGGGAGAGGAGCCGAAGCTACCTAGGATCATAGTGGATAGGGGGGTAGCGGTCGAAGCAGGCCAATTTACTAACCCCTACGCTAAGGTTAAAGCTATAGCTGCATATGAAGCTGCTGTTAAGGTTGCCGATCTAACGGTTGAAGGATGCTTCAAGATAGAGGAGTGGACCGAATATACTTCTATAGTAGCTGCTGCACATGAGCTTATGAGCTATGCCGCTAGGCAAGCTTCTGAAGCTAGAGAGATCGAGAAGGGGCTAGATACCGTGTATAGATCTCCGCATAGCCGTAGAGGGGAGGTTCTCTCTAAGAGAAAGCTTATAGAGAAGCCTTCGAAGCCTAGCTGAGGGGTAGCTAGGTGTATATGGCTTGAGGGAAATCTTATTAAGCTTGAATCTGTATAGAAGTCGGGTGGGAAGGCATATACATTGTAAACGGTGAGATCATGGCTTCAGGAGTTAAACCTATGAACGTACTTTCGAAGCTTAAAAATTCGCGTGTTAGGATTAAACTTAAGAATAACATCGAATATTCCGGTGTTATAGTTTCATGCGATACGTATATGAACCTACTACTCGACGACGCCGAGGAGTATAGGGATGGCGAGCCGAGGGTTAACTATGGCAGGATCTTTATAAGAGGGAGTAATATACTCTACGTATCGTTCGAGACGTAGCTGTTACGTCAAACCATATAGATGGAGTAATGCATTTAAGCTTTAATAGATACATTTAGTTTATATGCAGAGGCAGGATGAGCGGTATGCCTAAGATAGTTGTAGAAAGGTTGAGAGGGGAGCCTGTGGAGAGGCGTAAAGTAGAGATAGTCGAGAGGAAAGCTATCTAGCCCTATACAAGGCTAGATAGCCCTTACAGGCTTAGGCCACCCGGATTACATATGCGATGCTATAATGGATAGTGTATCGATTAGACTTAGCTTCGAATATATCAAGAGGTATGGGCAGATACTCCATCACAACGTCGATAAAGGTCTGTTAGCTGCAGGAGAAGCGGAGAATAGGTTTGGCGGCGGCTCTATCAAGAAGCCTATGAAGCTAATCTTCGGTGATAGAGCTACATGGAGCGTCGAAGAGGATATTATACCAGTGGATAAGATAGCTATCTCCGCCGCTAAAGAATGGTTTAAACGTAATATGAGGTTCGTAGACCCGGATATTCATGTAGTATACCAGGTGGAGATTAAACCTGGATCGCAAGCTTTGAGGGATATATTCAGTAGGGGGGGAAGGTATCTAGAGGCTAACGATACATCTGCGGCTGTAGGTTATGCTCCTATGAGTAGGGTTGAACGTGTAGTTTACGATGTCGAGAGGTTTCTCAATTCTCTAGAATTTAAGAGGAGGTATCCTGAAACTGGGGAAGATATTAAAGTTATGGGGCTGAGATATGAAGATAAACTTGATCTTACAGTATCGATGGCTTTCGTAGATAAATTCATAGATTGTGAATCCACGTATTTTAGGAGGAAGGAGGAGGTTTTAGAGGAGTTGAAAGAGCTTCTCTCCTCTAAAGGATACTTTGATAGATTCGAAGTTAGATTGAATACTCTGGATAGGATGGGGAGAGGTATAGAGGGATTATATCTTACCGTCCTAGGGACATCCGCAGATAGCGCGGATTCAGGTCAGGTTGGTAGAGGTAATAGGGTGAACGGAGTTATACCTCTCAATAGACCTATAAGTTCCGAGGCTGCAGCTGGTAAGAACCCTGTTTCCCATATAGGCAAGATATACAACGTTCTTACGCATAAGATAGCTGATAAGATCTATGCGAGTTTAAGCGGTTTACAAGAGGTGTATGTCTGGCTTTTAAGCCAGATAGGGGAGCCTATAAATGAGCCTAAGATAGCCGCTGTCCAGTTGATTACAGATGAAGAATTGGATATAAGAGAATTAGAGGGTGATGTAAAAGATTGCGTAGCAAGGGAGCTAGAGAATATAGATAGATTCTGTATAGAGCTAGCTGAGGGGAAGTATCCTATAGTGTAGAGGATAAACCTGTGACATAGCTTACCGCTCTATCGATATCTATGTATATACCGTATTTCCTTTTGAAGAACGATAGTATATTTCTTATATCTCTTTTAAGATAATTTAACGCTCCTGGATGGTCAGATTTTATGTATTGAGGCCAATCTATTATGCATATATCACCCTCGGATGATATTAGAACGTTGTACTGGTTCAAATCACAGTGGATCATAGATGCTTCCACATATACCCTCCTAGCTTCATAGAGTATATCTGTTAATACCTTATCGGGGTACTCTATCTCTCTGCAAAACGCAAGCTCGATCCCATCGAAGAAGCTGGATACTAGAAGATGGCGGTTGTAAGCTATAGGTTTAGGTACCTTGATACCGAGTTTATACAGGTTAGATATAGCTTCATACTCTCTATACGCGGCTAACCTACATTGGTATAGCCATGAGATATGATCACGCTGCTCGATATAGCTCCTCAACCTTCTTGTTTGTCTAAAGCTTATACGACCTATACGTAGGAATTTGAGAACCAGCTTTGTTCCATCCGACGATAGCCCTAGATATACATCCGACTCCTTCCCCTCGGCTAAAGGGTTACCGATAGCTTCGATCACCCCAGATCTAGCCAGCGAGCGTAGAGCAAGACAATCGTATGCGAGAGAATTTATAGCAAAACCAGGTTGAGGCGAGTAACTAGATAGAATCAATTTGAGTTTATTCAGTTTACGCAACCTATAGGATAATTCCTTCTCGTGTAGACCGCTAAGCTTAGCCACGTAATCTGTAGGTGTATAGGCATGGCTAGACATACCTAGCTCTATAGCTGCGAGGATCCTGAAATCTTCATCCTCCAGTTGAGGATATATCTTAAGGCTTAACCTTAAACTCAACCCTCAGATTTCAAATCATCTCTATATAGCAGGTTCGTTAAATACTTCTGCTTAACTAAATCCTCCTCTAGCATCATCTGCGTGAAGCCATAGTATCTCGCAGCCTTCCTCGATATAGATCTCAACTTACCCCTCTCATGTGTATCGCGTGAGACTATAGCATACGTCACGGCTTCCTTCTTACCCCCAGGCTGTCTCAGTATACGTCCAAACCTCTGAATCCACTTTCTAGGGTTAGAAGGTGGATCAACCCATATCTCTAGGTCAGCTGAAGGTACATCTAAGCCTTCCTCGGCTACCGATGTCGCTACTAGTATCCTCGCCTTACTCTTAAAGTGTAGTAAAGCTGCTGTTTGCCGTGCAAGATCCATCATCTCCTTACCTACTAAAATCGCTACTCGATCTACACCGTATATATCTTGGAGTAGAGCCCCTATCTGTTTAGCAGCTTGTATAGATTCTACGAATACTATGGCTTTATCGAATCGACTTTTAGATAGTATCGTGAGTAAAGGCTCGAGTTTATGGTTAGGCGTATCCTTTAAAGCTTCTAGAAATAGCCTATAAGGAGAGATATCTATACCCGGGTATTTCCTCTTAACTTCAGGTAAACGCCAGGTCTGGTAGCGTATGATGCTACTAGCTCCATCCTCTACTAGTCTGGATGCGAGTATCCTGAGGGATTTAGCTTTCCTACATTCATCATGCTCATCGCATCCCATATATTCATGGCTAGCTCCATATGATGCTCGTATCTCGTGTATAACGTTATCGGAGATCCGTATGAGAGTATTGTAGAGTAGCTTAACTTTAGAGGGTAACTCGACTTCTACTATCTTTAACACCCTTCTAGGTATAGATTTCTCTATCTCTGGATCCTCTACACTAAATACCTGTATATCATCGAAGATCTTCCTAAGCTCACTATACCTTCTAGGATCATGGAGCATAGGGGTAGCGCTTAGAGCTAGTATCCTACTACCTGATGCTCTAGCCGCTAGGAGTATGGAATATCCATCGGTTAACCCCACATATCTCTGGCATTCATCAGCTATAACGACATCATATGGAAAATCGATCAGCCCATGATCTCTTAGAAATCGGGTGGGGTTATCCATGCTTCTAGCTGCGATTAACTGTTCGCGATAATCCGATAGTATATCGTTGAAGAACGTTTGCGGTGTACATATGACGAAGCCTGCATTCCACACCTTAAGTTCAGCTCTTCTATCCCTAGGTAATTCCCCAGATATAAAGTATGCCTCTACGTTGAGCTTCTCCCTTGCGAATAGCGTTTGTTGAACACCGAGGGGTACCGAGGGGGCAAGAAATAGTACTCTTATAGGCTTTTCTAAGCTTATCTTACGAAGGAAGGCGCCGGCTATATACGTTTTACCCAAACCTGTAGGTAAACCTACTATGAGAGTATCACCTACTATACGTTCTAGAATCTTCTCTTGGAAACCCCATAAAGTATAGGATAGATGTTCTACTCTTACATACTCTATATTACTGATGGAGAAGCGAGGGGATAAATTGCGTACAAGCCTTGATATAGAATACGGACTCCTTTCTAAGTAGTCTAGGTAGTTTTCCCAGATCTGATCTACAACGTCTAGCCGTATACTGCCGTTTTTCAACGTTCCACTCTCTAATAGGTTATTCTATTCCCTCATATAAGGCGATATACGATATACATAGATACGTATGCTCTAAAAGAATCGGTACTTTATACTCCGATAGCCAAAATAGGGTGTGAGGACTAGGCTATGTAAATCATATGGAGGCGTTACGATCGATTAGTATCTGTATAGCTCGATATACGGAAAGCTTAAATCTCTTTACGATACCTAGAAGAAACTCCGTGTTAGATAGTCTCTGGGGTGCTAACCTTGCATCATCTAAGAGCTTTGATGGATCTACTATCGTATGTAGAGGAGCATCACTTCTATAGATCTAAATGTATAAACCTTATAGCTAGCGAGAATATAACTAGCCCGCTGGTTAGGAGGCTCTTATCCACAGATCTAGGGCATAGATACGCTATAGGCTTCCTGTATACGAGGATGTATAGAGGGTGTAGATATGTAGATTTGATAGAAGCATTAACAGGATACCTTCTAAGATCGTTATTCAGAGCGGAGCATGTAAACTATATTCCGATAAGCGGAACCTTAGCTAACCTGATAATGGTGAATGCTCTAACGAAGCCTGGAGATTCTATAATGGCTCTATCCGTTATGGATGGGGGGCATAACAGCTTCAGGGAATGTAGCTTAGTGCATGGAGTATCGATGATACCTCTACCTTTCGATCAAGAAGCATACAACGTAGATGTGGATGGAGCTGAGAAATTGATTAGAAGAGTTGAACCTAAGATGGTGCTGCTAGGCGCTTCAGATATACTATTTCCGCATCCGGTGAGAGAGTTAGCATCGATAGCTAAAGAAGAGGGGAGTATATTAGCATATGATGCAGCTCACGTGCTCGGTCTGATAGCCGGGGGGAGATTCCAGGATCCGTTAAGGGAAGGCGCAGATATAGTTACGGGTAGTACGCATAAAACCTTCTTCGGCCCTCAGGGAGGTATAATACTATGTAGGAGAGATTATAGTGAAGCTGTAGATCATTCGGCATGGCAACTCGTTAATAACCATCATATAAATCGTGTAGCTGCTCTAGCTGTGACGACCTGTGAAATGCAAGCTTTCGGCACTTCCTATGCAGATCAGGTTATGAAGAACGCTAAAAGGCTCGCCGAAGCACTATACGATGAGGGGGTTAAGGTCATATGTCCAGATAAGAATTTCACTGAATCGCATCAAGTGATAATCGATGTAGGAGAGGGTAGGGCGAACGGTATAAGCGATATGCTTGAGGAGGCGAACATAATAGCTAATCCTATGCCTATGCCTTGGGATGAGGATGAAGGGAAGGCTTCTGGTATAAGGCTTGGAGTGCAAGAGGTTACGAGGCTGGGTATGGGAGAGGATTGTATGGATGAAGTAGCTCATCTTATAGCGGATGTTGTGCTTAGCAAGAGAAGCCCATCTGAAGTGAGATATTCGACCGAATTGCTTGCCGAGAATTATCAGAAAGTACACTTCTGCTTCAGTACGGATGAGGAGGCTTACAGATACTTCCGTGTAGAGTATCTAACGAGGGAGTTAAAAATGCAGGTATAGCCTAGTAATTCTAGTTTATGGGGTGACGGTATGGCTGCGTTAAAGAAGACAGACTGGATATGGATTGACGGAGAATTCAAACCTTGGGATGAGGCTAAGGTGCATATACTTACGCATGCACTACATTATGGTACAGGTGTCTTCGAAGGTATAAGAGCATACGCATCCAACGGGAAGATGTACGTATTCAGGCTTAAGGAGCATATAGAGAGGCTATTCAAATCAGCTAAAATATATTTCATGGACATACCGTATACCATCGATGAAATTTGTAAGGCTATAATCGATCTGGTTAGAATCAATAACGTAAAGGAGGATTGCTATATAAGGCCTATAGTATTCCGTGGATATGGATACATAGGTTTAAACCCACTCAACAACCCTATCCAAACAGCTATCGCCGTATTTCCGTTCGGTAAATATCTATCGAGCGGTGGTATAAGATGCTGTATATCTTCATGGCGTAGAATACCCGGCTACTCTCTACCACCGCAAGCTAAAGCTTGCGGAAACTATATAAACTCAGTATTAGCGAAGATCGAAGCGTTGAAATCAGGATACGATGAAGCTATACTATTGGATGATAGTGGGTATGTATCCGAGGGGAGCGGGGAAAACCTCTTCATAGTTAAAGATGAAGAACTTTACACTCCGCCGATATACTCAGATATACTTGAGGGGATAACTAGAGCGTCCGTCATGGAGATAGCATCTGATCTAGGTTATATGGTTCATGAGAGGCCTATAGCTAGGGTTGAACTATACACTTGCGACGAGGCGTTCCTCACAGGTACCGCCGCGGAGATAACACCTATATTGGAGATAGATGGAAGGAGGGTTGGAGGGGGAGGGGAGGGGCTGGTAACGAAGCATATAAGACGTGTGTTCGAGGAAACGGTTAGAGGAAAATCCTCTAGGTATACGAAGTGGCTAACCGAGGTCTCCATATAGAGGTTTCCATACCTCTAGAATCCAATAAGCTTTACATACCTTAGGAGGGCGCCTTTAAGCGGTTTATATTTCGGCTTCCATTTCTCTCTCCTCTTATCTAGCTCCTCTCTAGATACGTTCAATTCAAGCTTCCTACCTACCACGTCTATGCTTATTATATCGCCATCCTCGACTAGAGCTATAGGTCCACCGAGAGCGGCTTCAGGTGATACATGCCCTATGCATAATCCATGTGTCGCTCCAGAGAATCTTCCATCGGTTACTAAACCTACTTTATCGCTTAACCCCATCCCGGTTACGGTAGCTGTTATCTGTAGCATTTCAGGCATACCTGGCCCACCTATTGGCCCCTCATATCTAACCACGAGTATATCGTATTCCTTTAGACCACCCTCCATCACGGTTTTCAACGCCTCCTCCTCTGAATCGCATACCTTAGCGTAACCCTTAAAATTCGATAGATTGGATGGTAAACCTGCAGTCTTCAGTACAGCTCCATCAGGTGCTAGCGTTCCCCTAAGTATAGCTATCCCTCCCTCGGGATGTATAGGTGAATCTATGGAATGTATAACTCGTCTATCTAACACCTTAACTTCACGTATATTATCACCTATAGTCCTACCTGTAACAGTCACCGCATCTAGGTATAGTAGATCTCTAAGCTCTGCAAGGAGAGCGGGAACACCTCCGGCTATATGGAAATCTAGCATATCATACCTTCCGCCTAAACCTATTAGATCACATATATGCGGAACTCTACGGCTAATCTCATCGAATAGATCTAGCGAGATCTCGATCCCACGCTCCTTAGCTATAGCAGGTATATGTAGGATGGTATTCGTCGATCCGCCTAACGCCATATCGACCACTATAGCGTTATAGAAGGATTTCCAGGATAAGACCTCAGATGGCTTTAGATCCGCACGTACAAGCTCGACTATCCTACGTCCCGCCTCTCTAGCTAGAGCCAACCTCCTACTATATACTGCGGGTATGGTGGCAGTATAGGGTAGAGCTAACCCTAAAGCTTCGGTTAGACAAGCCATAGTGTTAGCCGTGAATAAACCGTTACAGGAGCCGCATGTAGGACATGAATACTCCTCTACAATTCTATACTCTTCCTCAGATATAACTCCACGCTTATACAAACCTACGGCTTCAGCAGCCGACGATATACCTAGATGAGTCCTACCGTAGAAGGACCCTGATAGCATAGGCCCTCCTGTAACGACTATACTCGGAGTATCGAGTCTAGCTATAGCCATAAGCATACCTGGTAGAATCTTATCGCAGCTAGCTACCGCTACTAGCCCATCGAGCCTATGAGCTTCAACCATAAGCTCTATGGTATCGGCTATCCAATCCCTGGAGGGTAAACTGAAATGCATCCCCGTATGACCCATAGCTATCCCATCACAAATCGCTATCGTATTGAATGTAAACGGAACACCCCCAGCTTCCCTTACACCCTCTCTAACTGCTTCAGCTAATCTATCTAGATGCATATGGCCT
>JAWCGL010000029.1:0-9512 GCA_038857155.1 Bathyarchaeia archaeon | reverse complement strand
TTCGACCGATAGCGATCCATCATCGATCCTTACAGATCTTCCTATCACCAGATCACCCCTCACCGTTACTCTCCCATCGCTACCCTTTAGCGAGGTAGCGGAAACGCTACAATCGAATATGCAATCACCCTTACAATGTATAGTGCCTAAAACAGTGATAGCCTTAGAATCTTTAGCTTTGACCACAGCATCATCCGCTACGTATAAATTACCTTCAACCCTATCTAGAATAGCTGTAGAGCCTTGAGGAATACTTGTATCACCCATAAGTTTCACCAAAGCATTATAAAGTATCTATGAATATAAATCTAAGTCATAAGATGTGATCACAAAAATGTAGCTTCAAATTTGAATCCAACCCACCATATCTACATATAGCTTTATCTGTTAGCTTTAAACCCCGAAAATATCAGGTATAAGTCATCTTGTACCCAAACGTTAGATGCTATATCTCGATATACACCGTATACCTCGAAGCTATTCTAGCATCTAATCCTACCGTGGAGCTGGGTTGATATCTCCTTACGTTTAACCCTCGTATACTGCTCCATGTATGGCTGCCCTCCCCCATAGAGGCATCCATCCGGGCATACATATAGGACTACAGCTTCTTCCAACCCCACCTTTTCAACATCTTCGATAGCCTTTTCTACATACTCTATACCTACAGCTCTAGCTAACCTCTCATCCGATTCATCCAGCTCTATCCTATCGAAATCAGATTCCGGTAGCGGATCGATATCTATCGTAGCTAGCAGCCTCATAGCCTCCCTAGTAGTTAGCGTTATATCTTTACCCATCTTCCTAGCTAGACATGGGGTGATCCATATAGAGTCTCCACGATCTAGCGTAGGCGGTTCAGCCGTATACCCTAGCAGACTTGGATGATAAATACGGATATACCTAGCCTCAGCTTCGCTATACGGGATTAGTTTCACTTTGCTTCCAGAAGTAGCTACCGTAAGCTTCGGTCTCCATAGAATAATCCTGCCGAATCCGACTCTTCTTAAAGCTTCTAAGATCTTACCATAGGATCCGCCATCTACGTTTAACGCTTCGCATAACCCTACGATGGATTCAGGCTCTACATACACATCAGGGTTTAAACCTCTACCGAGAATAGATTTAACCTCCCTAGTAGAATCCGCTTCGATTATAGCTCCTACCGGGCAGTACACCGTACACTGACCGCATGCTATACACGAAGAATCATCTAGCTTAACGCCGAAAGGAGTGGAGACGACCGTATCTATACTCCTATAGGCATGGTCTAAAGCCGATGTTATCCTACGGCATGCAGCGATGCAGCGTCCGCATACGATACACTTCCCTCCATCCAAACTTAGAATAGCCCCTTCTATATCGGATACCTTTTCCCTGAGGAATGGAAACCTCCTCTCACCTTGTTTAAACCATCTGCTCCTCAAGATCTTCCCTATGAGGTCTATAAGTTCGTAGCGATCTATAGGGCATCCCCTGACATAATAATCCACATCTACATACATAGTTATCGGAGCTGCCTTCAGAGAGGAGCTACGCCTTGAATCTAGGATAGCCGTCGAACCTTCACATCGAATGAACATCCTTAAACCCGGTATACCTCCTATAACGGCGCACGATCCTAAAGCTACCAGTATCCTAGACTTTTCCCTAACCTCCTTCAGCCTCTCTATATCATCCTCCGATACTACAGCCCCCTCTACCAGAGATACATCGCAATCCCGGATCCTACCGTCAAGCTGCGATATTATAGGGCTTAGGATCTCTACATTCTCCTTACAAGCTATCTCTAGAAGAGTTTCACCGATACCTAGAAACTCGTTGATACAACCCGAACAGCTTCCTAGCTGATAAACAGCTATCCTCACACCACCTTAAACCTCCTACCGATACTCATCCTCCTCAGATTGCATCGATAGAAGTTTAGCTATCCCATCATAGCTTGGATGACTTGAATTATACATCGAAAGCCTACTCAACACCATATCTAAACCTATACCGTATTTAGCGTAGAGTTTAGCAGCTTCGCGTATGGTATCCTTTGATGTCAGAGGCCCGCGACAGCCCTCGCATATTTTCCCTCCGCGTATGCATACCCCACCGCAGCCTGCGTTCGTTAGAGGACCTAGGCATACCTCTCCTCTAGCTAGTAGACAGTCGTCTCTATGTAGAGGGCATTCAGCGCATACGGGTATACCTTCAACCCCATATTCCCTACATAGCTCGAAGAGTTTGCACGCACCCTTCCTAAGGCATGATTGGCATAAGATCCTATGAGCTGCAAGGATCATTTCTAAAGCTATCCTACGCACCTCCCTAACCCAAGCATTATCCGTCTCCACAGATAATCTATCGGATACGGGGAATGCACACGAAGGAACGAGTCTACCTGTACCAGATAGCTCGACTACGCATACCCTACATGTAGCTTCCACGAATAAACCTGGGAAATAGCATAGCGTAGGTATCTTTAAACCCGCCTTCTTAGCTGCTTCCAGTATCGTAGAGCTTGGTTCAACCTCAACCTCTAAGCCATCTACCAAAACCTTCACCATAGCATATATCACCTCTTAGCGATAGCGCTCCTAGGGCAGACTATCATACACTGCCCGCATCTAATACATCTATTAGTATCTATATGGTATACTCCATCGCCACCTCTAGCTATAGCTTGCACAGGACACTGTTTAGCGCATAAGCCGCACCCTACGCAGAGATCCCCATCGATAGCGTAATTCACAAGCTTACTGCAAACTTTCGCAGGGCATCTCTTCTCCCTTACATGCGCCTCATATTCCTCTCTGAAGTACTTCAACGTCGATAAGATAGGGTTCGGCGCTGTCTGACCTAGAGCGCATAGGCTTACATTCTTCATAAACACACCTATCTCCTCGAGTAACTTGAGATCGTCCTCCGATCCCTCGCCCTCCACTATCCTTGTCAGCGTATCGTAGAGTAGCTTAGATCCGATCCTACAAGGAGTACATTTACCGCACGATTCAGCCATAGTAAACGATGTGAAGAATCTAGCTACATCGACTATACAGCTTCCATCATCTATAACTATCAACCCCCCTGAACCCATTATGGCACCCGCGGATGTTAAGCTCTCATAATCCATAGGTAGATCTAGCATACTCTCCGGTAGACATCCACCTGAAGGCCCACCTATCTGAACAGCTTTAAACCTCCTACCCTCCCTAACACCTCCAGCTACCCCGAATACTAGATCCCTTACTGTCATACCTATCGGAACCTCCACCGCACCAGTCCTTACAGCGGATCCTGTTACGCAGAAAACCTTCGTACCCCTGCTCCTATCCGTACCGTACGATGCGAACTTCCCCCATCCATCAGCCATTATAGTAGCTACATGAGCTAGGGTTTCGACGTTATTTATCACGGTAGGCCTACCGAACAACCCGTATGTAGCAGGGTATGGGGGGCGCTGTCTAGGCATAGCTCTACCCCCCTCTATAGCAGCTAGCATAGCTGTCTCCTCACCGCATACGAACGCCCCAGCGCTACGTACAACCTCTGCATCGAAATCGAAGTCAGAACCTAGTATATTACGGCCTAGAAGCCTGTATCGTCTAGCATCTTCTACAGCTTTCTCCAATCTATCAGCCATGAGGGGCTTCTCAGCTCTCACGAATATATAGCCATAAGATGCTCCTATAGCGTAAGCCGCTATCATCAACCCTTCCAGAACTCTATGAGGATCCGCCTCAGCTAGCATCCTATTCATGAAGGCACCTGGATCGCCTTCATCCGCATTGCATACGACATACTTAGGCTGCCCCTCAGCCCCCCTACAGATGCTCCATTTCAACCATGTAGGAAAGCCAGCTCCACCCCTCCCCCTTAAGCCAGCTTTCTTAATAGCTTCGATAACATCTTCAGGTGTAGATTCTAGAGCTCTAGCTAACCCACGGTATCCTCCATAAGCTATATAGTCTTCGATAGATTCAGGATCAACTATCCCGCAATTCCTGGTAACCCATCTCACCTGGTATCTGAAGAAATCGATCTCATCCAGGAGAGGCACTTCAGATTCGCCTTCAGCTACCCCCAACCTATCCCTAAGAGCGAGAGCTTCGCTCACATCGCCTCCTAGATATGCATCTAGAATCTCATCTACAGTTTCAGGCTTCACCCTACCGTAGATAGCGGTAGGCAACCTATCCATATGTATCTCTAGTAGAGGCTCCAGGTAGCATAACCCCATACATCCAACCGGTACGACAGAAGCTTCCAACCCCCTCCTCTCAACCTCCTTCAAAGCCGTATAGTATACATCCCTAGCTCCGACAGCTAGACCGCAGCTACCCATACCGATGGAGATCTTCAACCCACCCATACCGCCCTTAATCTCAGATACTCTAAGCTTCCTCTTCTCTCTACAATCCACTTCATCGTGACATAAGGGGCCATCAACCCTGCAAGCTACATACTTTCTGCAGGGGGTTTCCGCCGAATGCTTACATAGAGTGCAGCATTTATCCATTAAGCTCCATCGCATCATACCGCCTTCATCCAGGTTTAGGATTATCCGCTCTAGCTTTAGATCTACAGGATGAGGTTATCCTACGTATCTCGTTGAAGCTAACCCTACCGTATACCTCATCGCCCACCTTGATCACGGGGGCTAGGCTACAGCATCCAAGACATCTAACTTTTAAAACAGTGAATAACCCATCCTTAGATGTCCTCCCATTAGGCTCTATACCTAGAAGATTCAAGAGGAACCTATAGTTCTCAGAATTGCCTCTGATATAGCATGCTGTACCCATACAGACCTGTACGATATACATACCCGGAGGCTCTAAGATGAATTGATGGTAGAAGGTAGCGACCCCATAGATAGTGCTTAAAGGTATACCGAGATGATTAGAGACGCATTCTAAACTCGATCTCGGAAGATAGCCTAGCCTTGCCTGGATCGACTGTAGGATAGGAATCAGAGCCCTCCTAGATCTACCATAGCGTCTCACAGCATCCTCCACAACTTCATCTATGAATTCAACCTTCTCGATCTCGATAATACGCTGCACAGCTCTACCCTCCATACAATTAGATCGTAGGCTATGCTATCCCTACATCCGTATCCTCAGGAAATACCATAGATTCCTACAGAGTTCTCTATAATCGTGGGATGAGAGTAGATGTCTAACCTCCTCCTCGATGTTTTCGGCTTCCAACTCTACGATCCATTTAGCTTCAGGATCCTCGTATAGAGCAGCTGGATCATTTAGGACAGCGTTGTTGTAAGCTCTAATGGTACCAGATATCGGTGAAGCTATCTCGAAGGATACCTTCTTCACATCTATAAACCCTAGAGGCTCCATCTGCTTAACCCGCATACCTATAGGCTTCAATCTATACTGGATCGAGCCGGTGCTGTCTATAGATTTGAGATAGCCGCAGATCTGCTGAGTTAACCCAACTCTAGCTGTCACTCCATCGGATACCCTAACCCATGTAAGTGATGGCGTATAGAATAGGCCTATCCAATATATGGCTTTATCCATCAAGGCTCCGATTAGAAGGAGTCTCCTTCCCATATTTATCATTACCTAGTGGTTACGAGAAAACTTTCACGATGGGTAGAAATGAGACATATTAACCATGCGAGTGGATAGATAGCCCTATACTATATTAACGCATACATCAGACTATTCTGGTCTTGAAATCGGAAGCTATCTTCTACATAAGCTTTCCGGGATAGAGAACTCCAGTTTATCCCATGAAACGCTCACCGAGATATCGAATCTAGATGGATGTATACCTCGCCTCTCGAAACTATTTCTCAGCTCATATATGCATCCCCCTACTTCCCCGCGTCTACATAGGAGTATGAAGACTAGATCGTGCTCTCCATAAGATCTACAGATTAGCATTATCTGGGGAAGCTGCTTAAGGAGTTCTACGGCTTTATCCAGATTTTGAACATCTAAATTAAGGCCCCCGATAACAGCGGCTAAATTAAGCTTCTCGAAGTTCGGTATAGCCGTAAGCCTACGAGATATCACTCCAATCCTCTCAAGCCTATTAATCCTCCTGTAAACGGTATTCCTACCTACACCGCATAGCTTCGCTAACTCATCATAGGAGTGGAAGCCAGTACATACATATCTCAACAACCTGAAATCCAGCTCATCAAGCTCGATACTCATACAAAGCTATTATCGATATGAAAACCTTAATAAATGATTCCGTTAAGGATAACCTTCACCAGCTTCTATAGATCATCTGAAGGGGGAAACCCACCATCCCCCTTCACCATGTATAGCCAGGAGGAGGAGCTGAGAAAACTAGAAGCAAACTTATTAGGGAAATTCAAGGGACACGCCACTCTGAGGAGGCTGAATGTTTCTTCAGATGAAATAAAAACTTCTTTAGACTCAGGTGGACAGGGAAACCTATCCTCTTAATTGATATGAGTTATTATGGAGCTCTCGGTGCTTCAGAGTCTTTTCGACGATATCGCCGCTACATAACGAAAGCCTTTTCAGTTCATGGCTAAGGCGAAGTAAACTACATCGATTAAAGCTTCTGGAGGGTAGGTCTTAAGATAGTGGGGTTAGTGGGTGGTAAGTGTCGTTATACTTTCTCGTGGGAGTGTTAATTCGAGTAGGCTATCCTTAACGGCTACATCGCCGATATACTTGCAGTATTCTGTTCTAGATGTACGATACTGTTTAAGGGATGGGGGTGGTGTGAGGTTTTTCAACGATACCTTAACGGTAGCCTCCGATTTCCCTCTATTTATCGCTACGATAGTGATGCCGTTGGCCTCCTCATCCAGGTAGGCTGAGATGAGGATCTGAGGGTTATCGCTCTTCGCATCTATCCTTACGGAGCCTGGTCTTATGAATTTGAAGAATTGTTTAACTGCATAGTATTTAGGGGTGACGTTGTAGTGATCGCCCCCTCTGCTTATACTGATAAGCCCAGTCTCCCTATACCAGAAGAGCTCCCATACAAGATAGGCTGAAGCATTACCGTATACTAGCGTATTATGGATGTGTTGAGCTGTGTAGAGTGCCTCCTCATATGTACCTGCATACGGGAAATCTAGATAGCTATACTCGGTCATCCATAACGGCTTACTATACCTGGTGCAGTAGCTGGAGAGCGATTTAAGCCATGATATCCCTTCATCAGGGTTGGTGAAGGGTATATCGTATAGATGTATAGCGAAGATATCGACGTATCGAGCTGCCTCTGGATCGGACATTATCGCCTCTACATATCTGAGAGCATTCTGAACACCGGATGTCTCTGGGATAACTATCTTCGCAGTTATCCCCTCCCTCTCGAACCTCCTACCGATAAACTTGATTAGATCCCTTAACTGTTCAGGCGTATAGACGCATGACTCCCATGTAGCGGAATAGTCTGGCTCATTCTGTATACCTATCCAACCTATATCTATACCGTGATGCTCCCTATACCCTAGGATATACGCCGATATCCACTCCGCATACTCCTCATACATCTCCGGTAGAAGATAGCCATCATCAGTTTCCTGCATGTTACTCTTCATCCAAGCAGGTGGACTCCAAACAGAAGCTATAAACTTCGTAACACCCCTCTTCATAGCTTCGATAGCATTCCATACCTGATCCTGATCCGCCGTGAAATCGTATGCCTCCCAGTCGAAGTTATACGGATCGCTATCATCGTTTACAATCTCGATCTTAGTCCAAGCCCTTAGCCTATAGATGCATATCCCGAGATCGGAGAAGAGTAGATCCGCAGCCTCGGCTCTATAAGGCTCCCTAAGATTCCTTAGAAGCCACTCATAGTATGCACCTGAACCGCCAAACCCTTCGATCCTCTGATACCTCTTCGCTCCATCGATCTCGATAGATTCTATTCCCGTAGTCTGGATGAGAAGGTATAAGATCAACCCTATTATCGCTATCGTCTTGATGAGTATGAAGAGCCTCCTCCTCACTTTAAGCACGTTATAGTCAACCAGCTCCTCCCCCATATCAACCTTTCCTCGCAGGAGATGCCTCATGTATAGCGTTGAGGATAGCGAAGCGGGTAAGGTTTCCTTATATAATCCTCTAACAATATTATCCTTCTTAGTGTTCGGTTTTGAGACGTGAAGCTTTAAGATGGCTTGATGAAGCTATATGGGATCTAGATACAGCTAGGATCCTACATAGAGCTGGAAGGTTTAATGCTGCAGCTTTCTATGCCCACCAAGCTGCTGAGAAAGCATCTAAAGCTATGCTCTACCATGTTAACGAGGCTTCCTGGGGGCATAGCGTGAGGGAGCTTCTACTCAGATACTTCGAAAGAATCGCTGTAAACCCCTCTGAAGAGATAATGCGATGCGCTAGAGAGCTTGATCGACATTACATACCGTCAAGGTATCCGAACGCGCATCCATCAGCTACACCTCATGAAGCCTACGACGATGAAGCTTCCTCAAGAGCTATTAGATGCGCAGAGGCGATAGTTGAGTATGCTAAGAGGATCATCGGATAGGGAGCTTGATAAGGTTATCGATAGGATTAGGAGCCGTTATAACCCATCTGCTATTATCCTATTCGGATCTAGGGCTAGAGGAGATTATAAACCGTGGAGCGACTACGACCTCCTGATAATAGCTGAGTTCGAGAAGGGGTATATGGATAGGATAGGCGAGGTAATCGAGCTGCTAAGCGATATTAGGATAGCGATCGAGCCTCACCCATACACTCTAGAGGAGGTTAGGGAGATGCTTACTAAGGGTAATCCGTTGATCGTCGATGCACTCGGCGAAGGTGTAATACTACATAGAGAGCAAAACTTCTCAGAAATAGAAGATATTTATCGAGAGCTTATTAAGAAGGGATTAAAGAAGACTCGTTCGACGGTAATAGTTCCATCCGATTAGATAACCTTAAGTAGGATAATAGTGCTCCATTACAGTATAGCATCAAAGGTTATCAGAATGATTTAGAAAAGCTCAGACTTCTCATCCTCACCGAGCTTACCTACCTCACCATCTTTAGGAGATGATCGCATGAGGGAGATTATCATACAGATAGAGGAAGATGTCGATGATAGGATTATAGCTACCTCATTATCTAGGGTATGGCTAACGGATGCTTTCCAAGCTATTTTCTGGTGTTATATGCTCGATAAGAGCCGCTGCGATGTAATAGTATGCTGGCTTCGGTTTATATGATTCATCGAAGATCAAAGCTGCACCGTAACCGCTAAAGTAGCTCGGTATCCATGAGTACCTATCTGTGAGACCCCACATCACGAATGCCTTGCAATTCTCTGCTGATAAGCATACTTCGATGATTTCACGGTATATCTCCGCCTGTCTGATGAGATCCTCCCATCTAGCGGGAGTCCTGATTCGAACATCCATCTCCGTTATATGAACCTCTAAACCTAGTTCGTTCAGACGTTTGATATTAGCCGCTACCTCCTGCGGGTTCGGAGGATTCTCTAGGCTTACATGCATCTGCAGCCCGACGCCATGTATCGGCACACCCTTC
>JAWCGL010000028.1:0-9904 GCA_038857155.1 Bathyarchaeia archaeon | reverse complement strand
CCGATCGAAAACCTCTCTAAACTTCTGAACATACATCGAGGACATCGATACCTACTATGAGCTTGAAGCCATACAGTAGTATACCTCGCTCTAACAGTAGCTCCATACCTAGCTTTAAGCCATCCTAGAGTCTTCTGCTTCCTACCCGGCATCTGGGAACACCTTACGTAAATCCTCCCTTAAACGGGATGTAACCTCCCTAGATATGTTTATCGCTTGGTAGAGCTCCCCATATCTAAGCGTACCTATACTATGCTGTATCATACATATCCTATCCTCCTCGTCGAATCCTATGGTTATCCTAGCTTCAGCCGTCTCCTCCTCCTCCAGCGTAGGATCTACTATAAGTGTCTCACCTATCCTACACGCCGTAGCTGTTAACGGATAGTGCCTTATAGGTAGAGGTTCCCTCTCATCGACCAGCTTAGCTCTACCCTCTGATACTATCGCCTTCCTCATAGTCGCATCTAGAAGTGCTGCTATGCTTGCAAGTACGCATGCATCGATCATATTTCCATCGTGATCGACGAGATAAGTATCTACGAAGACCAAGTAGACCTCTCTGCCAGGTGTTATAACGAGCTCCTCCAGATCTAGCATTCTACCTTCGCGTATAGTTCTATCCACTATACGCGCCACTTCCACAGCTCTCTCATCTGGCGGTCCAGGTTCAAATGTAGGTGAAGCTAGAGGCATCAATTCTACGTTAACCGCAAGCACACCTGCATTAGGCATATCTGGATATGGCTGACCTAAATCTATCTTAACACCGGCTATAGCTTTAGTATGCCCTATATGGACTAAAGCCGACCCATCAGCCTGAGGTATAATGCCTCTCTCGATAGTTACCGGTCTAAATTCGGTTAGCCCCCTTTTATCGATCCTTTTACGTTGACTAGCAAGCTCTCTAACCCTTCTCTTCGTAAGCTCAGGTATTATAAGTCTACTGCTCATACAGAACCTCCTCCTTTATCTTCTCATAATAGTTTCTAAGAGTGCCTCTCTGCAATTCTCCTATACGTTTACAAGCTTTAACAGCAAGGTTAAACGCTTCCAAGAACTCATCTGAAGTTAACCTACCGTTAAGCTGTATAAGCGTTATCTTCTCTAGGTTAGGCATTAAAGCTACAGGCATATCTGCTCCGCATTCCTCATCCTCCTCTCCCGTTAGATCTACTATTATCCTGCCGTTCCATTTACCTACAGCGCAAGCCGTTACCAGATCTAACATAGGTATACCTGCATCTGCTAGAGCAAGTGAAGCTGCGGTTATACCTGCACATCTCGTCCCACCGTCAGCTTGCAATACCTCTACAAAGATATCTATAGTCGTCCTAGGGTATAGATCGAGCATTATCGCGTTTGCTAACGCCTCCTTTATAACCTTAGATAGTTCTACCTCCCTTCTCGTAGGCATAGGGCTTTTCCGTTCTCTAGTGGAGAATGGGGCCATGTGATACCTACACCTAACTATAGCTGTCTCTGGAAGACCTAGATGTCTAGGATGAACCTCTCTTGGCCCATATACAGCTACGAGAACCTTGGTATTTCCCTGCTCTACGTAAGCCGATCCATCAGCTTTATCGAGTATACCGATCTTCATCGTTATAGGTCTCAGCTCGTCAGCTTTTCTTCCATCTCTCCTAACGAATTCAGACACATCCTACTCCCTCCTCGCAGCGGATTTAAGGATCTCAGCCACCCTATCGGTTAACCCAGGTACATGCGCTTCCCTATCTATCTTCCGTATAAGCTCGGCTACTAACTCCTCTGATCCTCCATTAGGACCCTCTATAAGTATTACACCGTTCTTACCTATCGTTATATTACATCCACTCTCCTTCTTAAGGAGATTTATCATGGAGCCTCTCTTCCCTATCAATCTAGGTATCTTAGTAGGCGTTATATACTCAAGTCTACCGCTACTGATTTTACCAAGCCCCTTCCCTCCTATGGTTAACATAGCATCCGTAGTTCTATCGAAACTAGCGATACGAGCTATCACAGCATCCCCCACCTTCAGATAATCTTGAAGATTAACCTTATCGGCTGAAAACCTCTTACCGAATACATCTACAGCCGGAAGTATACCCTGATAGGGGGAGTTTATATCTACAAGCCACCTGGTAATGCTTACCTCTCTAACTACACCTATCACCACATCTCCACGCTTAGGTACGTAGACCCCTTTAAGAGCCGTCACAGAAACTTTACCGTCCACTATGCTTGCAAGCCCGATTATATATGAGTATATTCTCCCATCATCTCGATAAACGTTAACTCCAGCTTCGTATTCCTTACCTTCAGCTATTAAATCTCCAGGTAAAACTAGCTTTCTCTCCTCAGTTGCAGACATGAATCTACCCTCACTTTAATATTTTAACCTGAACCTCCCCCTCCGTAGCTTTACCTAACCTATCTATAAATTCTCCATGTAAACCTGCAGGTATAGTTACGATACCCACCCATGACCCATCCTTCTGCCATTCTTCCCTCTCGATACTACCCATATTCAGTACTAAACTATATGCTTTACCGATGTATCTAGATGGAATTTTAACAGCGATACGCATAGCCTCTATCTTTAAAGGCACTACACTCTTGATAGCTTCTACTACATGTTTAGCTTGAATCTCAGCATCTTCGAACGGATCTATGGAAACCCCCACCTCCTCCATAGCCTGTTCAACTCTAAGCACCGGTACCGGTAGACCGGTACGCGTATCGATACAATTTCTAGTTATGAAAGCTACTATCTGCTTACGTTTCTCCTCGATAAGCTTTCTCCTAAGCTCAGCTGGTATCTGGAGGTCTCCATGCTTCACTATGAAATCTGCTATCCTATGCGGATCATCGGTTCCAAATGCCTTTCTAAGCTTATCTGTAGAAGCTCTTAATCCCTGTCTAAAATCTATGAATACATCGGTGGAAGCTAGGACCTTCGTTATATCCTTCTCTAGCCCAAGCTTATAGTTCAGAGCAGCTTCGCTGTACACCAGTATTTCGTATCTCTCTCCACCTTTTCTTATGCGAGCTAGTGTACTCTCACCTTTCATAAAACCTCATTCCTCTTATGGTAAGATAGACTACGCTAACATTTAAACAATTTCCTCTGGATAAGCTAGAGGAACCATCCGAGTAAAGAGGTAAAAGATGTATAGGCTCTAACCAAGCTTAGCCGCATATAGATCGACTTCCTCATCGGTAAATCTCCTAAACTGTTTAGTGGATACAGGTATGACGGCTATCTTAACATTCCGTCCACCAACCTTCCCCTCTAAAGCTTTAGAGAAGCTTTTTAAGCATAAGGTTATCGCTTCATCTAGCGTTAAATCATCCCTATATTCCGCTTCCAGTATCTCTGACGCCTGCTCACTATTTGCACCTATCGATGTAGCTTTATAACCCCAGTAATCTCCTCCTGGTAGCGTTACGAATAAACTCGGCCCCTCTCTATCTACGCCTCCGAAAGCCATAGCTACGCCGAACGGCCTAGCACCGGAATACTGCGTATACGCCTGCTTTATGTCGGCGATCCTTCTAGCTAGAACCTCTACATCTATAGGCTCGCCATAGGTTAATCTATGCGTTTGAGCATATATCCTAGCTTGATCTACAAGGATACGCGCGTCGGCACCAAGCCCTACTATAGCTACACCTATATGATCATCTATCTGGTAGATTTTCCACGAAAACCTCGGATCCTGTAACCTAGATGTAGTCCTCTCCTCAGCTCCTAGAACTACACCCTCTTTAGACACTATACCTACTATCGTAGCACCTCTTCTAACAGCTTCGACAGCGTATTCTACTTGGAGAAGTCTACCTTCAGGCGAGAATATCGTTATAACCCTATCATACGCCCCGGGCGGTGTAAACATATCACGCTACCTCCAGGGTTAATTGAAATATCTCCTAGAAAGATAAACGTTATGTCCCCTCCATCTTCGTTCTAAGCCTCCTAAGAGTGCCAGATACAGACGATACACGTAATAAAACATTAACACCATTGATTCTATCTATATATGCTATAGCCGACCTCACCTGCTGGAGCATTCTATGATCGCATGAAACTATAATGTAGCCATCACCATATTCTATAGGATGTACATCGGCTAGACTTAAACCATGCTCACCGTAGAGCTCGGCTAAGCTATCCCTTAAAACTGAGAGCATCCGTTTACCATCTATACATACCTTGCTCTTCACAATTTCCACCAGTATATATCTCCTCCTAATAGTTTTTAAGGGGATAGATTACCACCTTCCGGCTATCCTAACACCTTCGCCATATACCCTACTCTTTCCCATAGCCCTAGATAGAAGGAGAGAAGGATTGTGTATCGCGGCAGTTAAAGCTTCACTCCAAGTTATACCAGCTGGAAGCACCATACTGGCTAGATCTAGAGGCGCTCTGAGTTTATAAGCGTCGATCGCTCCGCTTGCTATTATAAGCTTAACCTTCTTCCTAGATGCATATCTAAAAATCCTAGCGATAGCTCTGAAAATAGCTATCCTTTCATCTCTCTTAAACGATAATAGATCGTATACATCCAGTTCAAGATAAGCTTCGCTGCCTCCTATAAGAGAGAAATCGGTTATCTTTGGCGTCTGGGGTAAACCTTTGAAGCATAACAAATTAAAGCCAGATTTCAAAGCTCTTCTAATATCACTACTATCTCGACAGATAGCAGACACGAGATCATATTTCTCGAATAGCTTCACCCTATATTCACGTAGATCCTCTAGCCTCGCATCTACATCAACTCTCTTCAAGATCTTTAACCCGCTATACTCCTCTACTAATAGATGGGGGGTCTCACCAGCAGCTAGACCTACCGTGTTATAACCTAGTTTCAAAGCAGTCTCGAGTATATCATGTATAGCTTCCTCATTGCTAGGCTTAACATGAAGATCGACGTACTTCTTCAAATAATATCCCTCTAACATACCTGACAGGATCCAACCCTCTTCCTGGAGGTATTTCAAACCTCAACCTTAAACATATAGGATCGCTGCTCTTTAAAACTATTCTTCCTAGATACGCCTCCTGTTTATCGAACCTGAAATGTATAGTACCTACACTATCTACGAATATCTCTAAGCTTTTACGTACATACTCTCTATCATAGCTTTCCATTTTATCGAGAATATGCTTCGATAAAGATTCTAAATCCTCTACTTTAACCTCTGCTTTTATGATAATTATCGGGTTACCATAATGACCTCTTGCTTTCACCTTATCAAAGCTTATTTTCTCATACAGATCTTTAGGTAATATGTTACCGATCGCTTTCATAACCTTAGATTCATCCTCGGTTGCATGTACATATACCTCTAATTCTAATAATCCATGAAGCCCCACGGCTAAACACTGTAAAACTGTTATATTCAAGAAAGATATTAATAAATAGGTGGGGGTTGAGGTTGATAGAGGCGATCGTATTGATAACGGCTAGACCGGGCTTCTTCGAGACGTTAAATTTAGAGCTTAGTAAAGCTAAAGGTGTTAAATCTGTTATAGCTACGCTCGGACGTTGGGATTTTGTAGTAGAAATGGAAGCCGAAGATTTGAATGATCTAGAGGAAAACATACTTAAGCTAGCTCAAACCAGAGGTGTTAAATCTACGGAGACTCTTATAGTATTTCCGTCGGTTTAATATGGTGATCTACGATGAGGGCTGTAATCCTTGTTAAACTCGAACCGAAAGGCGTTGTAGGCACATTGGAATCTGTAAGGAGGAGTAGAGGCGTTACCAAAGCATTCTTCACATTCGGCAGGTATGATTTAATAGCTTTCGTGGAAGCTCCCGTTTTAGGAGATATATGCCGTATAGTCCTCGAACTTAATAAACTACCTAACGTGACATCTACAGAGACTCTTCTAGAACTTCAACCTTAAGCCTGACCGATATACTTCTTCTTTCTCTCCTCATACTCCTCTCTAGAGTAGGATATCTTGGCAGGCCTACCTTTAACCACACTATACGGTTCAACGTCTCTCGTAACTAGTGAACCCGCGGCTACGACCGCCTCCTCACCTATAACTACCCCCGGTAGTATCATAGCTCCAGCACCTATGATAGAGCCGCGGCATACCCTAGCACCAATCAACCTACCGCTAGGAGGATACTTATCATTCAAAACTATAGCGTATGGTCCTAAGAATACCCCATCCTCTATAACGGTACCAGGTGGAAGGTAGCATCCAGTTTGGATACTGACCTTCCCCCCTATCTCCACATATCCATCTATAACTGTATGGGAGCCTATACGTGTGGAGTATCCTATGTTCACAAATTCCCTTATAAGCGTATCGTGGCCGATCTCCACCTCATCGCCTATAGTAACGCCTTCGTATATTACGGAGTGCGATCTAACTATACATCTGCTACCTATGTGGCAACCGCTACTGATCTCATCTAACGATTCATGGCTCACCCTACCCTCTTGGATAAGCTTTATAAGTTTAGATTTCATAGGATACCCTAAGATTGTATGAGAATCTATAAAACTATCATCGCCGATTATATCTGCACCTAGCACTATACAGTTTAACCCTATGTAAGCTCTACCTACTATAGCCCTCTTAGATATATAATGCTTCATACTATGATATTGCAGATAAGCGAGATATATCTTTATCCTTTGTTATCCGTAGCGGTAGAAAGACTAAAATCTCTGTTTAGATTCTTGAAACCACTTAGAACGTTAGGCTAGGTGGATGCATTGAACGAAAGGAAAGAGTTAAGGGTACAGAAGATTAGGGATGGGACCGTTATAGATCATATAACCGCGGGGTATGCTCTAGATGTACTG
The DNA here is from genome assembly GCA_038857155.1 of Bathyarchaeia archaeon. Classification (GTDB taxonomy): domain Archaea; phylum Thermoproteota; class CALKCG01; order B24; family DRYS01; genus DRYS01. The sequence continues at coordinate 3,084 of JAWCGL010000028.1, read as the reverse complement.
AGGATTCTAGGTTTAACCGGTAAAGAGGGGTTGACGATAAGCGTGGTGATGAACGTCCCAAGCCATAAGCTTGGGTTAAAAGATATAGTTAAAGTCGAGGGGAAAGAGCTTTTAGAGGAGGAAGTGCATAAGATCGCTTTAATCGCGCCTAACGCTACGATAAACATAATAAGAGATTACGAAGTTTTATCGAAGATGAAGGTTAAGATACCTGACATCCTAATAGGTCTTGTTAAATGCGGTAATCCATCATGTATAACGAACAGCCGTGAGCCTATTAAGCCTGTCTTCCATGTGATATCGAGAGATCCACTTCTAATACAATGCCACTACTGCCGTAGGATTATGGATAGAAGCGAAGCTCTCCTAAATCTAATCTAACGGGAACCGCTTAACTTTGTTAAAGCATTCTTTATATTATCTGGGAGGATATGCTCACCTATATACGATGCTCCGATTTTAACGTACCTTGTAAGACTCCTCGACGATTTACATTCCGGACATATATCGGTGAACCCTTTAAACCATCTACGACATACGTTACAATATGTGAATCTAAATCCGTAACTGTACCATCTTAGATCATAGTTTTCAGAGGCCTCTAAGGTTAGATCCTTCAAAGCTTCTAGATCATCAGCTTCGTCTTCTCCTATCGGGATCACAGCTAAAGCCCCATCGATCTTTCTATGGAATTCTGCTTCGATCCTCATCCTATTTATCGTAGATATATCTGTGTATAGGGGTAGAAGCGAGCCAGACGTATAGAGGGGTCTAAACGTATCCTTATACTCTTTAGCTTTACCATAGTATAATCGATCCATATCGGCGAGTCTGATTGAAGCATCTATATCTGCTACACTAGATAAAGCTATTCTAACCTTTACTTCTTGCTCTATACTTTTTATAATCTCATCTAGGTAGCTTATAATCCTCCATGTATAATCTAGCGTTTCGTCTTCTATGAGGCTCCTTGAACTCGTAAACATCGTCGCAGCTTCGAGGAGCCCGACTAAATTTAAACTACATCTATACTCTTTAAAGTTGGAGTATGGATTAACCCCACCGAATATCGTTGGAAGAAGATTTGCAGATATATTGGATGAAAGAACGCTATATCTAGCCATTAAGGAGTCTACGGCATCCCTACATATTTTCTCTAATCTACGAGCGAATATGCTTTCTCTTCCATGCGATTCGTATGATGCTCTAGGAATATTCAGCGATACCCCTCCGATCCATACCTTTCTCAGGAGAGCGTATTCCGTCACCCCTTCGTCAGGCTTAATCCATACACCTTCAGATGACACGATACCCTGACTCTTAGTTAAGTTCGAGAAGGTTATTTCCCCCCCTAGAGATATGATCTTATGTATGTGAAGCAATATTTCTTCATCTAAACTTCCTCTAAGTTTAACTATAAGGCGTGGTAGACGCCCTCTAAATCTATCGAGAGCTACCAATTTTTCGTAACATCTTAGTAAAGCTTTAAGTAGCCGGTATGATTCGTCGTATAGATCGCCGTACCTAACTTTCCTTCCAGGTACCCTTTTTCCTTCCATGAAATCGGGTATACCGAACTCGAGCCCCAACGATATCGTAGATTTCAGATCGGAGAAACCTATGAGGAACGATGAAAGCTTGTCATCCATTTCGCTATCTTTAACGCCTACAACGTATGGTGCCAAGTATACATTGAAGTACTCCAGAACCTGTTCTTCACGTATCTCACCACATGCATCCCTTAAAAACATAGATATAAATGCTAGGGATAAGCCTAGCTTCCCATCCTCAGATGCAGCAGTCGATATCGGCATATACCTAGCTAGGATCTCTTCAATATCGTGCAATACTATATCAGGATGGAGTATCCACGACCCGGGCTTCTTAATATCTATATATCCTGAGAGATGAGAGTCGGCAACTCTTCTAGGTAGAACATCGAGAAGTACGTATTCCTTAAGTACGGCTTCACCTGCTCTCTCTCTCACATCTCTAATGACGCCACCCCTAATACCTACATCTTGAAAAGTCTTCTTCACATCGTAGACTGGTAAACCTAGCCTAGTGAGCTTATGTCTATACTCCTCCATACCCTCCTCTATTAGTATAGCGTTCACGAATTCTCGGATCAGCGGAGCTGTAAGGTATTTCACCCTCAGATCTAAAAGCCTTTCTTCGGCTTTCCTAGCTATTCTTTCAGCTACATCTTGAGGCAGCTGCGCCTCTTTGACGAGCGAATCGACGATACGACTTCGATCAAATTCCTCTATAGTCGTACGCGATGTCCTCACCAAAAGTCTCGTACTAACTCTGAGAGCATACTCCTCGATCTCACGTGTGAGCTCATATACCTTCCACCCTAGATCTGTAAGTTGATATTTCCTACCCTCTTTAGATAGAGTTATGAGGTTAGCTGATTGAATCTTTTTGAGGTGGTATGCGAATCTACCTGCATGTTTAACAGGATCTAGATTCAACCTATCCATAAGTTCGCTGTAGGAGAGAGGCCCCTCCTCATGTAGTAGTCTAAGTATCTCGATCCTTATGCTAGAAGCTAGAGCTTCGAGAATCCTTGTACCAAGCTTCTTGGATAACTTACTGGAGGACAACGGACAACCCCATCCACTTTAGATCTTTCCGTCATGTTTATACCTTGAATAGCTTAATTAAAGTTATCCGAGCCTTGAAGGATCGACGTATCATATTAAGGATAGGGGGGTCTATCATAGCATCACCTATAGATCCAACCGTACTCCATACATATTCATCTACGGTAAGGAGGATTCTGGACGCAGGTTATAGATTGGCAGTAGTAGTTGGAGGGGGGAGCTTCGCACGAAACCTGATAGATATAGCTGAAAAACTGGGTTTAGCAGAGGAGGATAAGGATGAGCTCGCTATAGAGGCCTCTCGTATAGTAGCTCTATTATTCTCGAAGTACTTGAGGGATCTAACGAGGGGTGTTATAGCTAAAAGCTTAGAAGAAGCTAGGATCATGTTTGATTCAGGGGTACTTACGGTTATGGGTGGTTTGAAGCCCGGTATGACGACGGATTCCGTCGCCATCCTGTTGGCTAGAGAGCT
>JAWCGL010000027.1:0-10158 GCA_038857155.1 Bathyarchaeia archaeon | reverse complement strand
ATAACCGCCCCCTTAGCCCCTGCTTCTATAGAATCCCTTATCATAGATAGGAAACCCTCCACGCTCTCCGTCGGCGGACCACCCAATACGAGTATAGGTACTGGGGAGGATTTAACAACCTCCCTAAAGCTATCAGGATCACCCGTATAGTATGTCTTTATCATATCTGCTCCAAGCTCAGCTCCGACTCTAACAGCCAGCTTGAGATTATCTACATCCACCCCCCATTCACCCTTCTTCGCAGCGTAGTGTCTAGACGATAGCTCCGGCGGTATCATCTCAGCCATAAGAGGTATACCATACCTAAAGCATCTAGACGAAATTACGCTAAGCTTCTTAAGGCTACGCCTCTCCCTCTCCACACCTACATAGCCGAACGCTACGATAGCATCGGCTCCTACAGCGATAGCCTCCTCGATCGGGGATACTATATCGTCATCCGTTATATCCGGCCCTATAATAGTAGCAGCTCCATCAACCCTAGCTATCAAAGCCATACCCCCAAGCTCACGGTAGATAACCCTAGCTATAGCAGGTGTAGCCATAACGGCGTCAGCTCCCCCCTCTCTAGCAGCTCTGACAGGTATGCATGGATCCTCTATACCCTTCAAAGCTCCAAACCTAACACCGTGATCTACGGCTACTATGAAAGATCTACCAGTATCTCGGCGGAATATCCTCCTAAGCCTAAGGGTTTTACCGATCGTAGACAAACCTATAGAAGCACCTCTCCTCTAAGGGGATCATAGGTCTCCATAGAAAGTTAAATCTATCTCTAGAAGCTCTAAGCTACCTGGAAGCTAAAATCTTATCTAGGATAGATCCGTAGATATATCATCCTAGCTGGATGGTGGTATACCGTGGCTAAATTCGTTCTAGGAGTAAACAATTGTTGGGCTGTTAAGAGGTGGGTTGAACCTGAAGCTTGGGTCGAGATAGCGGCTACTAAGCTCGATCTCAGATACGTACAATTCTCCTACGATCTACTAGATCCTAGATCGAGTACTCAAGCCCTAGACGATATGGTTTATAGGATTATCGATACGTGTAAGAGCTACGATGTAATCATCCAAAGCTGCTTCACAGGTTTAGCAGCCTACTCCTTCAACCTACTCTCACATCCATACATATCTATGAGGGTTGACGGCTACGACTGGTATGTCAAAGCTATAGAGCTTGCATCGAGGTTTAGAGCCGAAGCCGTAGGTGGACATGTAGGAGCTATGTCCATGAAGGATTATAGGGATCCGGATAGGAGGAGGTATATAACATCTATACTGGTAGATACCTTGAGGTCACTATACCATAGAGCTGTAGGCCTAGGCTTGAATAATATACTCGTAGAACCTATGCCTGTACCTAGAGAGATACCTGCAACGATATCGGAAGCTGAGTACATAGTGACCGAGGTATCTAAGGATCCTAGGGCGTCGGTTAAGCTGTGCATAGATCTAGGTCATGCATGCAACCCTGAAGCACCTACACCTGAGGATAGGGATCCATACGAATGGGTTAGGAGGTTGGCTAAGTATACTCCATGCATACATGTTCAGCAAACAGATGGTAAAGCCGATCGGCACTGGCCGTTCACAGAGGAGTATAATAGGATCGGGATAATACAGCCTGCTAAACTCCTCTCAGCCTTAGAGGATGGTGGAGCTGGTCAGGTATACCTATTCCTAGAAGTTATACATCCATTTGAATATCCTGACGATAAGGTGTTGGAGGATCTTAAGGAGAGCTCGAAGTATTGGAGTGAATACCTGGAGGGGTAGGCGCTCCGTATCGGAGCCTCCATCCACCTCGAGTTAATCTTAAAAATAGGGATCGTAGCTATATAGAGTCTACCCGGTTATGGTTAGAGCCGTTATAGTAGATTATGGAGTCGGGAATCTATTCAGTATAAGAAGCTCCCTGACGAAAGCTGGCTTCGACGCATCTATAAGCTCTGACCCCATGTACCTGAGAAGTGCTGATGCTATAATCCTCCCGGGTGTCGGAAGCTTCACAGCCGGATCTAAGAATATCCAGGGTATCAAGGATACGCTACTCGATGCTATCGAGAGGTGTACACCCCTACTAGGTATATGTCTAGGTATGCAACTATTCTTCGAGGAGAGTGAGGAAGGTCCTGGTAGGGGTTTAGGCATACTAAGCGGGAAGGTTGTTGGATTACCTAAGGGTGTTAAATCCCCTCATATGGGTTGGAACAATCTGAGGATCGTTAGGTATACAGAATTGCTGGAGGGTATAAGCGAGAAGGATTACTTCTACTTCGTCCACAGCTACTATGTAAAGCCGTACGATAGGGGTATAATCATCGCTGAGACAGGGTATGGCGTAGACTTCACATCGGTTATAGCTCGAGGCAGTATCTTCGGTGTTCAATTCCATCCAGAGAAATCTGATGGACCAGGTATGCATGTTATCAGAAATTTTATGAAGATTACCAGGAGGTGAAGCTTCAGAGGGTAATCCTACGAGTATAAAACCGGTTTTCATCTTATGCCCACCGCTTCGAGAAGGTTTAAGAGTATCATATGAGAGGAGAGATTAACTGTCGTGACACTGACTAAGCGTATAATACCATGCCTAGATGTCGATCATGGTAGGGTTGTTAAAGGGGTTAACTTCATCGGTTTAAGGGATGCAGGCGACCCCGTCGAGCTTGCTAGACGGTACCGTGATGATGGCGCCGACGAGCTTGTCTTCCTAGATATAACGGCTTCCGCTGAGAAGAGGAGTATAATGAAGGATGTAGTTAGGGCTGTAGCTTCAGAGATAGATATACCGTTCACGGTAGGTGGCGGTGTGAGGAGTATAGAGGATGCGTACACAATCCTATGCAACGGGGCTGATAAGATATCGATCAATACGGCGGCGGTCGAGGATCCAGGCCTCATCGAGAAGCTCTCCTGGGAATTCGGCTCGCAATGTGTCGTCCTAGCGGTAGATGCTAAGAGGAGATACGAGCCGGGGATGGATAGGAGTATGGTGGAAACTAGCGAGGGGTTATGCTGGTTTGAAGTCTACATCTACGGTGGACGCAGACCGACCGGTATAGATGCGCTGGATTGGGCTGTTAGAGGAGCTGAACTCGGTGCAGGGGAGATACTTTTAACATCGATGGATAGGGATGGAACAGAGATGGGCTACGATATCGAGCTAACTAGGAGTATCGCCGAACTGGTTGATATACCGGTTATAGCTAGCGGTGGAGCAGGTAGACCGGAGCACTTCCTGGAAGCGTTCACACTAGGTAAAGCCGATGCAGCCCTGGCAGCCTCGGTATTCCACTATAGTAAATACCCTATACCAGTCGTTAAACGCTTCCTATACGATAGAGGTATACCTGTCAGGATTTGATGATCGACTAATCAGAGGTATACCTAGTTTCCGGGTACGTGTAGGCTTCCTAATCTCCGCTACGCTATCATCTAAGCTATGTATAGCTTTACCGCCGTCCTTACCCATGAATCCGCATTTAGGCTACCTACCTGGTAGCTAACGCTACCCCCTCGCTTCTAGGATCGTTCGTTAGCAGGGTTCTTCCATTCTTATCGATGACCGCTACGTGAACGTGGCCTGGGCTACCGTAATGCTTAACCCTTAATACTTCGATCCCCCTGGATGGTGGTGGTTTTAGAGGCTCCTCGACTACAATCTTCTGCGCTCCTCTAGGTATGGTGTATATGAATCTCGGAGCATCCACGGCTTCGGCTGGGTTCATCCCATAGATGAATATGTTCTCGTAGACTCTCAGGTGGAGTTGCGGCCGTATATCGCCTCCGACACATCCGATTATATACCTGTCATCCCCATCCTCGACTGCGAGTATCGAAAGCGTATGTAGGGGTTTTTTACTTGGAGCCGGGCTGTTCGGTAGCCCCTCCTCCTTAGCGAACCCGGCTCCACGACTCTGTATAGGGAAGCCTCCTGCTATGAGGCCTGAACCGAATGGGTAGAATAAGCTCTGTATGAATCCTATGCATGCTCTACCATCAGATACTATGAAGAACGTCGTATCCCCTCCGCTCGTAGTGTTCCCGCTATGCTTCCTCGCATCTCGGGACGCCTCTATAGATGGATACGTTACGTAATCCTCTATATTTACCTCCATATAGGTTGGATCCCCTAGGAATCTATCCCTAAATTCATATACATCCTCCACAGGCCTTCTCCAAGCCTCCATCCTCCCCTCATCATCGAAGGGGAATCTACCCATATCGAGCTCGTGTAGAGCGCTTATCATTTGAAGCGTAGAGACTCCCTGAGTATTAGGCGGTAGCTCGTAGAGCGTCCTACCATCGACCTCCACCCTCAATGGCCTAACCCTAACACCTCTATGCTCCCTGAAGTCGTCTAAGCTTACATCTACACCCTGTCTTCGAAGCTGGGATACCACCTCCTCTGCGAGCCTTCCATCGTAGAACTCCCTCCATCCATCCGAGGATATAAGCTTCAACGTCCTAGCCATCTCCCTATTGACAATGAGGTCTCCAAGCCTCACACCTTTGAAGTACCTCCTCCACTCATACATACTTAATTCCCCCTCGTAGAATCTAGATGAATTCGATAGAAGCCATCCTGCGTTGAACCCGTTACATGCTAGATCTATAGCCGGCTTCAAGAGCTTATCGAGTGGTAGGGAGGCATACTCCTCGTATAGATAGCCCCATAGATATACAAGGCCAGGTATCGTCACGGTTAAAGGCCCTCTGCTAGGCTTCTCCTCTAGATATCTACCGGTATCGAACCTGCTCGGCGACCTCCCTGAGGATGCGTAAGCTACGATCTCATCGTCGATGAATCCTAGGATGAAGCCGTCGCCGCCAGGCCCGCTCATCTGAGGTTGGACTACCGAGAGTACTGCACTTACAGATATAGCTGCATCGATCGCATTACCACCGTCCTCGAGGGTATCTAAACCCGTCTTAACGGCTAATGGATGATCGGCTGTAACCCCTCTACATCCTATAGAAATCTTAACCGGCATCTCAAAGCCTGTCTACGATCCACCCTACGTATTAAACGTTATCGGATCCGCGGATCCCTACATACTGGTCAAAGCTAGAATCGTATATATTCTCGTATACTCGATACCCCTATCCGGAGGGTATGTATATCATATAGGTATGGGGTTAGACCACGCCCTCCTGCCGTTACAATCCATAACCTCTACCCTAAGATATTTAGATCCGATCTTCCCGCTCCATGAGAATTCCGTTATCCCTCCGCTCGATATCAGGAAGCGCATCCTACCATACATAGACTCCACTACTATAACCTCCCCCCCGCTCTGCATATCTACATCGATCGATGATACTATACTCTCGATGCTACGCCTCCCCTCCTCACTCCTCCATAGCCTAGCGAATAGCCTTAGATCGGATATAGCTAAACCGAAGCCTTTACCGTTAGATGATATGATGGAAACCCTCTCCACGGGGGATGAAGCTATATTCACGTAGCCGACTGAAACTTCTAGAAGCTTTATCTCAGGCCCCATCGAGGAGTAGAATCCGCCGTTCTTGAGGGCGTGTATAGCCGATTCGCAGCTCTCCTCATCTAGTAGGAGGGTAACCCATCCGCCTAGGGCGTCGATCGGTGGAAGCACGTATCTATGGGCATCATCTACGGCTAACCCTAGTATACATGGATCATTAGATAGTATGTTATCCCAGTATGTAAGCGAGTACCCTTTAGATACCTCGACCTCGCAGCCTGTATTATAGACTTCGATACCTAGATACCCTCTAAGCTCTGCTAGATCCTCGTAGGTTAGGTTCGACCAATGCGGATGAGCTATAAAAGCGAGACCCCCAGAGCTAGATACCCTATCTATAAGCTCCTGTGGATCGTCTCTAGCTTGAAGTATACCTTCATCCTCAACCATGAGGGCTACTATATGGTAGGATTCACCCAGCTTAGATCTACCGGAGGATACCTCTACGCCCGGTATGCATATACAATCGCTAGGGGTATCGAACCTAGTTATCTTCCCATGATCAGTCACCGATACAGCTTTAAACCCGTTGGAACGGTAGTATTCCACAACCCTCCTCGGAGGCAGCCTGCCGTCGGAAGCTGTGCTATGGCTGTGAAGCATAGCTCTAGCTTCTATAAACCTGTCGGCGTATAGGCGTTGCATCGGTGGATCACATGGATCTAGATACGTAGCCTACACCTGATTTAAAGGTTGCCTATATGGTTGAGGCTCCGTCGTCGCAGGCATCCTCATCGAGCTCCGCACCCCCTCAGACTGGAGCGGCGAGAAAACCACTCATCGCCCTACACATTTGTATCCGAGGCTCTATCTATATTAGCTTTACGGCTATAGGTGTCAAATCTTTCAGATCGAACATCCTCCTAAAGTTTATCGGTGATACGAATTCAGCTATCTCGGTACCTCTACCCTCGATAATCGGATGGATTAAAGCTGATGGTACACCTAGGATCCTAGCCTCGAATATTAGAGCTGGCTTAAACCCTCTAGGCGGCTCCAGCTTGAATCCAAGCTCGGATTCTACGAGATCTCTAAGTATGCCAGTGGATCTGGGGGATAGGAGTACGTTTAGGGTGCCTGAAACCGGTATGAACCCAAACCTATTCCTAACATATTCTTTAAACCATCGGTAGGATGTGAACCTAGCAGCTACACCCCTCCCGCTTACGACTACACCGTATAGGGTTAGCCTCACATACCCCACCCTAAATCCTTAGAGGGCGTATGCTATCCTCTCCATAACTATTGATAGATAGTCTGCTAGCTGTCTTGGTAGCATCGGTAGTTTAGGCTGTAGGAACCCCCTCACTACGATCGATTTAGCTTCATCCTCGGCGAAGCCTTTAGCCATAAGGTATAGTATCTCCTCCTCAGCTATCCTGCCTACTGCTGCTTCATGAGTTAACTGTACATCGTAAGCTCTAGCTTCAAGCTCAGGTATAGCATCTATGTATGATCCATCCGATAGTAGTAGCCCTCTACACTCTATATGCCCCCTCACACCTCTGACTAGACCCTTTATCCTACCCCTAGATACTATCCTACTCTCATCCATGGATAGAACCCTGGATACAATCTCGCCTGACGATCCTACTGCTTCAAGCTCGATAGCTCCGCCTACATCTATACGGGAAGAGCCTCTACCGACTATTATCGATGAGAGGTACGCGCTACCCCCCTCACCTACGAGATGGACGGTGGGATACATCTGTATAGAGTCTACTAGCGATGTGGTTATATACTGGCTTACGAATACTCCTCCGGCATCCACGTATACGGAGGTTCTGGGGCGTACATGCATACCCCTACTCCAGCTGTGTATCATAGTGAACGTTAGGAGTCCTCCCTTCTTAACGTAGAATTCTGAGATGCCTATATGCATACCCGGATTCTCCCTAGCTACTGTACACCCTGTCAATAGATGTAGTTTAGCTCCCTCGCCTACTACGACTATGTTGTGTGGAACCTGAATTAGGAATGGGCTTCCGAGGAGTAAGCATGCCTGTATAGGTGTAGGTATATCGACTCCATCTTCAACCCTTACATAGTATCCATCCCTTTCCTGTAGGAAGGCTGTAGCCGTATACTTATCTAGATCGACCGGTACGGCTTTCCAGTAGTAGTCCAGTATATCCTCCCCCTCCAACGCCTCGCTTATAGGCTTAACCACCAACCCCTTCCATCTAGATGAATAGTACGCCGCTATATTATCCACCTGGTAGTAGCTTCCACTCCTATCCCTCTCCCTGGGATCCACGCCTACAGTCTTCATAGCATCCGTATAATCCTCTAGATCAAGCCTACTGGAACCTAGACCAGCCGTAAACCTGGAGATATCGATATCTAAACCGTAGGGTGAAGGTTTGGATAGAGCTGTTAGCGCTCTCTGTCTGAGCGCCTCTCTAGCCTCCTTTAAACCCACCTATATCATCCCCTCGCATTTGAAGCATTTCTCGAATCCATGCTCGAGTATGTTCGATACTAGGATTTCAGGATCTCCTCTGCATACTATCCTACCGTCTACCATAACGTATGCCCTCGTAGCTTTCACATACCTAGCTATATAGCCTGTATGCGTTATTATTATCGCAGATCTACCGCTATCCCCTGATAGATAACTGGATATAGCTGCACCTACCAGAGCTAGATTCTCTATATCTACACCTGAATCTGGCTCATCTAGCATGAGGAGTCTAGGAGCTTGGAGAAGCGTTATCATAAGCTCAGCTCTCTTGATCTCCCCCCCACTATAGCCTACGTATAGATCCTTATCGAGGAGGTAGTCTAGCTTTAGTATACGTGAATATTCTTCTATGAGTCTATCAATCTTACCTTTAGTTAATCCCTTCTTCTCGAGTATATTCTCGGCGAGGAGCCTCAAAGTTATACCTCTAATCTTAGGTGGGAATTGGAAGCCTAGGCTTAACCCAAGCTTAACTCTATCCACCATAGGCAGGGATGATATATCCACACCATCAAATACTATCCTACCGGATGATACCCTATACCTTGGATCGCCTATCAACGTATGGAGGAAGGTCGATTTACCAGATCCATTAGGGCCTAGTAGTAGAATGACCTCGCCTCTATCCATCGATAGATTTACACCCTTAATTATACGAGCAGCTCCTACGTCTACAGATAGATTCTCGACTTGAAGCAGGTTTTTCATAGTTCTAAACATCCATATACGAGGGGTCTCTTATATACTTGGACCTGAGTATCTAAGTCGGAGGCCTCCTCCTAGCCCTGACGTACTCTGTGTAGTGGCATTTACCGCAGTACCATCTAGCTATAGGCTCCCTATGGAACGCCATGATAGATCTACAACGCGGGCAATACTCTGCTTTAAGCTTTATCGTCCTGGTCTTATAGTCGTATTCGAATAGGGACCATAACCCCCTCCTCCTACTAGAATCAGCCACGCCTATCCACCCCCAGACTGTTTAGGCTCGTTTTTCCTACGTATAAAATCTGGTACTAGACGTTCGACGTAATCCTTACTATCGTATACATGGCATAAGCCTTCGGATAGGTTAGTCGAAGTCTTAGTAGTGAACCTTACGATGTATACTAGGTTTAGATCGGTGTTCAGCATGGCTGCCAGATACTTCCTAACCTCGAATTTGATAGGTGTAGATCTACCTCTATGCTCGACTAGAAACTTTATCTCTCTCCTACATAGTAGCGGGTTGTATCTATCCTCTAATATCTTTACCTCCATATCCCGGCTATGCAGGATTTCACGGATCCCACTATTTTAACTTTACCCTATATGTAGAGGGGGAAAGTTTATCAGTATACTTATCGGTCATCCGGTTAGGATTCGCTACAACTGTATAGTCGAGGGGGTATATATGGCTAAAGTAGCGGTGGTAGGCGCATCAGGTTTTACAGGAGGAGAGCTGTTGAGGATACTCTTAACGCATAGGCATGTAGGGGTGGAGATAGCTACCTCTAGGACTAACGCTGGCGAATACCTCCACACCGTGCATCCGAACCTTAGAGGCTTAACTATGCTTAGATTCGAGATCCCTAACATAGATAGGCTTACGAAATGCGACGTAGTATTCCTCTCGACTCCAGCTAAGGTTTCATCGGAGCTTACCCCTAAACTCCTCGAATCCGGGGTTAAAGTTATAGATCTAAGCCCAGATTTCAGGCTTAAGAAGCTAGATGAATATAGGAGATGGTATGGTTGGAGCCATCCCCATCCAGAGCTGCTAGAGGAAGCGGTATACGGTCTACCTGAGCTTCATAGGGATAGGATACGTCCTGCTAGGCTAGTCGCATGCCCAGGATGCACGGCTGCAGCAGCTATACTCGGACTTGCACCGCTAGCTAGGGAGAAGCTTATACAAAGCGATTATCTAGTAGTAGATGTTAAGATAGGTTCATCTGGAGCTGGGCTTTCTAGAAGCCTATCCTCCCACCACTCTGAGAGAGCTAATGTGGTTAGACCATACGCACCGGCTGGGCATAGGCATGTAGCGGAGATAGAGCAGGAGTTGGAGAGGCTTGGAAACCCTGTTAGAGTCGGTTTCTCTGCGCACGCCGTCGATATGGTTAGAGGTATTCTAGCTACATGCCACGTATACCCCACTAGAAGCTTAGACGTTAAGGATCTATGGAGGATATACAGAGGGTTCTAT
>JAWCGL010000026.1:0-10227 GCA_038857155.1 Bathyarchaeia archaeon | reverse complement strand
TAAACTTTTAGATCCTAGATCCTTTAGATCTATAGCTCTATCGCTTATCGTTATGAAAGCTACATCTTTAGCTACGAGCCTTCTTCCATCCCGATCTTCGATGTAAGCTTTAAGTAGACACAAGGCTCCTCTAAAGAATTTATTAGTATCTCGAAGAATATAAATTGGTTTTAAAGTCTATCGTATGCTTTACTCGATCTACGGATATAAACTCTTAACGCTATAGATATGAGAAGGCATATAGACATTATAGTCGATAGGGCTATCATAAATAGCTTAGGATGGATAGAGTATATATATCCTACGGTAGCTGGCGTCGCTAAATTTATCATAGATGATAGAGTAGTCGTAACGGATAGAACCTTAGCTCTATACCTATTATCGACAGATTCCACTTCGTTTGTTAGGAAGGTTCTCGATACAGAGTAGCCTACAGCCGAGTACAAGCCTAGCAGTATACCTGCAGCTATAACTCCATATACACTCCTAGATATTAGAAGGGTTATGGTGCTGATTAACCCTGATAAATACCCTATGGATAGAGCTTTAGTATATCCGCTTCTAGATGATACCCCAGGTACTATAATCAATAGTAGTGGAAGAGAGATCGTGGATGAAAAGAATGGCAGTATAGAAGCTTCCTCCGTAGCTAAACCTACACCCCTACTATCGACTAGATACAGGGGGGTATAAAGGGTGGAGGAATAGTATGCTGAATTGATTATGGATATTAGCATTAAAGCTAGAAGGATTGGTTCACGAGTAATAGCTTTAAGGATTTCATTGTAACCTCTAAAGCTCGATAGAGACTTCTCCTTTATAAGCTTATATCCTACCTCCGTCTCTCTGAGGTAGATCCATCTGATGATGTACATAGAGCTTAACGAGATTATAGCTAGCATGAATAGAATCCTACAACCTAGATCTACACCGTAGATCATTATGATGTATCCTGCTATCGGAGTGCTCATCATGCCTAAAGTATACGCGGTCGATACATACGCGTAGATACCAGACCTATACCTAGGCTCCGTATCTTCGACTAGTAGGCACTCCCAGATAGGATATACTACCGATGTAAACCCTTCGACGATATATGCTATCAACGCGTATACGATATCTCTAGCTAAAAGCCAGATAGTAAGCGCTGAGAGCCATGTTAGGCTATCGAGGATCATGAACGCATTCTTCCTACCAAATCTATCCGCGATATACCCGCCTAATATAGGGAAGATAGCAGCTATAGCCGTATATAGAGATGAGAGTATCCCTATCTCTACTTCGGTTAATCCTACAGCCCCCCTCAGAAATATGGATCTGTAGAAGAATATCCAGCTCATAGGTATACTCCAAAACGGCTCCGTAGCTACGAGTACCTTCGCATTCCTACCCCAACCCCTAAACCCTACTACAACCCTACTTACAGTACTCATACAATCATCATCCTAGACGTAGTAGGGTGTAAAACGATGAAAGGCTATAGATAAACGTAACTGAGATTTACGTAGGCCTCGATATGCACACCTCATAATAAGTATATAGGGGGCTACTACCGAGGGTTTCAACCTCCCACCATTCAACCTAGTAGCATCTATCCGTAGAATATTCCACCGGTGATAGGAGCTCATATAGCCTTCCGGTTATCCTTAACCCTTTAGCAGCTTTTTTGATCTTTCCATCTTTAACGATGAACGTTGCATCCCCACCTAAAATCCTATCCGCTTCACATGGGTGGCCACAACTCTCATGAGCTATCAGTCCAGCCACTTCACCTCCAACCACTACATCTACGATTCCACTAGGAGATTTCATATTTTCGAGTAGGATTTTTTCAAATCTACAGAATTCATCCTTAATCTTTTCATTTATACGCTGCTCTTTAAGCTTTTCAGGCGGCCTGAGAAGGCATACTCATTAACCCTCTAAATCCCTTAACAGAATCGCGTAATACCATGTTATATCTAAACGTTATCCGTGGAATCCTACCCCCTAACGAACCCCCATCGCTATAAGCTCCTCCCTCACCGCGTATCTAATAGATCCAAGTTTAGCTTTAGAGAAACCTATAGGTCTACGCATATATCTACTAGATGCTCTACTTCTACCTAGCACATTACCCATACATCTAGATACAGACCCGGTATCCATCCTATTAGTTGAAGGAAAGCCCACAGCCCCATCTACTAAGACCCTTACAGTTAACCCCTCATCTACCCTCTCCTCCACCTTTATAGGCGCTCCATATCTAGAGGATATAGATACGATGATATTCCTCTGGATACAAGCTTCAGGATAGGAAACTCCAAGTCTACAAGCCTCATCTACTATAGTCTCTAATTTATCCTCCAAACCTGACACCTAGCATATCTAGCTAATAGCGAATCGATTAAAGGCTTCTACATACTTAAGGTCTTTGAAGGATACGGTGATCCATAGACCTAGGTTAGGTTGAATTTATTCTGGTATGGTAGAGTTCAGTAGTATAGATGAATCTAGAATCCGATCCGCGGTAAACCTGATTTTAGGAAATAGCTTGACGGGGTACATCTATTCTACGTAGATAGCTGGCTTCCAAGGGGTAGATTTAGATGCTCTTCCTATCGGATCATAGATTCCATGTTCATCCTCTATGTATATTTCGACTTTGCATTCCAACTCTCTCTCTAAGAACTCTCTAGAATCTTCTAGGAGCCTCTTCAAGGTATCTAGACACGCTTTCGAGTAGAGTTCGACTTTAATCCTACCAAGCCTTAAAGCTTCTCTAGCTATCTCTGAAGCAGAGCTGCCGATCCTATCCATATAAGCTCTAAGCTCGGGATCCGCCTTACACCTGTCGATCAACCTCTTCGCATCTATTGAACCTGAAGAGAATAGATCCGTAGCGTGAGATGCGATCTTCCATTTATAAGGTGATGATAGGTAGTAGCATATCCGCGAAGCAGGCTTCCTTATAAGCTTCAAAACCTCTCTCGTATCGGATAATAGGCTTCTAAGTATATCCTCGCAAGCTTCGAGTACTATATCCTTGAAGCTAGGCAAAGAACTCGGATACACCTGAGTAGATGCAAATCCTTCTCCGCCTAAAATATGCCACGCCTCCTCAGCTGTGAATGGAGCTAACGGAGCTAAAAGTAAAGCTCTAACCTTCCATAAGCTCTTCAAAACAGCCTTCGTTACCTCATCCATACTCTCACCAGCGTTTACCCTAAGCTTATACCATGATACATCATCGTCGAGTCCGTAAACTATGCTCTGAACGGCATCCCTAACCTCCAACTCCTCTAGAGCTTCCCTAGCTTCTTCTATCCTCGCTTGAAGCCTACTTAGTATCCATCTATCAGGTATCCTAAGCTTATCGATTATCGAATCTAGCTCAGCTGCATCTTTAAGCTTTTCAGCTTCTCCAAGAAATTTTTCAAGCCAAGATTTAAACGATAAAGCTACGCTATGCTTGAAATCTACATCCTGTAGTAGGCTTGCGGCGGATATAAGCGATAATCTTAGAGCATCGGCTCCATACGTTCTTACAGCGTTTCTCAACGGTATAATATTACCTAGACTTTTTGACATCTTCTTCCCCTCCATCATAACGCTTCCGTTTACGACTATCTGTCTAGGCCAGAACCTCTCAGGAAATACTGCTACATGGTTAAATAGGAAGAATGTTAGATGATTACTCACTAGATCTCGACCTGAATGCCTACTATCGAGCGGGTAGAAATACTCGACCTCCATCCTGATAGATTCGAGTATACCCCTAGGTATACCTGTAGATCTCGATACATCCTCTACATCCCCCTCTCCTAGAATAACATAATCGAAGAACTCATGGTTCATCTGATCGGGTTTAACACCATATAGATTCATGTATTTCGATATAAGGTAGTAGACCATGTAGATCGTACTATCTGAAAGGGACTCTATAATCCAGTCTGGATTCCATGGAAGCTTTGTACCCAGCCCAACCCTCCTCGCACACGCCTTCTCCCTAAGCCAATCTACCACGTTATGAAATTCAGCTTTAAGCATCTCAGGCTTTACACTCATCTCATCTATAAGCTTATGAACTAGATTCTTCCAATCAATATCGCCATAATCTATGAACCATTGATCTTCAAGTATCTTAACCATGCATAGTGCACCACATCTACAGTAAACCGGGTGATTCATTATATCGTAGAGATATGATGCTAAACCCTTAGCTTTAAGGTCATTAACTACCCTAACCCTAGCTTCAGATACAGTTAGACCTCCATACGATGGTATATCGTCCCTCATGAATCCCCTATGATACTCAACCCTATAAACCTCTTGAGTAGCATCTTCAAGTCTCGAATCCATCTGACTCTTTATGCCATACCTCTCGATTACATCCTTAGCAGGTATATCAGAGTAGCCTTCGACACGTATAACAGGCTTCACATCGATAGCATGGAGTATACGAGGATCTACGCCCTCAACACCCGTAGCTTTAATATCCTTCAACGCTACATAGTCGTACGGTGCGTGAGCTGGTACCGACATAACGATACCAGTACCGTGGCTCGGATCTACGAATTCTGCAGGTAGTATAGGCACCGTTAAACCTGTAACAGGGTTTAACGCTGCTAATCCTATCAGATCGAATCCGCTTATGGATTTATGTTCCTCTATAGTTTTATTCTGTAGCTTAAGCTTCTCTAGAGCGTTAATGCTAACTACCCAATACTCACTATCGACTTTAGCTTTCACGTATCTACCATTAGGATTCACCCACAGGTTGACAGCTCCGAATACAGTCTCAGGTCTGAGAGTAGCTGCAGGTAATATGCACCCATCAGTAAGCTTGAAGTATATCAGAGTAAAGATCCCTATCTCAGGCTCTACGTCTCCTTGCGTATCATGCTGACCTACAGGTCCGGAGCAGCTTGGGCACCATCCTACTGGATGACTACCCTGCTTAACGTAACCCTTCTCCCTCAACTTGAAGAACTGCCATTCTATGAATCGGCTATACTGGGGATCTATAGTCGTAAATTCCCTCCTCCAATCTATCGAATACCCCATCTCATCCATACCATGCTTTATCTCCTCGTGGAAGTATCTAGCTATCTTTATAGGCTCATCGAACCCATCCACCACGGATTCTGGAACACCGTATACGTCTATGAAAAGCTTCCTAAGCTCTTCATCCCCATCTTTGAGTCTTTTAACCATAGCGACTATAGGTGTCCCTGTATAGTGGAACGCCATAGGGAATAATACGTTGAATCCACACATACGCTTATATCTGGCATAAACATCTGCGATGGTGTACGTTCTTCCATGGCCTATATGCTGCGGGCTGTTAGGGTAAGGGTAGGCTACCGTTATGAAGAACTTCGGCTTACCGGGTTCAGGGTCTGCTTCAAATATCTTAGATTCCCTCCACCTCTTAAGCCATTTATCCTCGATAGAACCTATATCGATTCTCAAGCCTCGATTAGCACCTTCCACGCTCGATATCAGAGACGGGGGATAGAAATATAAACCTAATCCTATATCATCCTTACTAAGGCTATGAACGAAGATAACGTAACCTTAAAGTATATGGAGAGGACACCCGTCTCACGTAGACTATATGAAAGAGCAGTACAGGTTATACCTGGAGGAATATCGCATAATATAAGATTCTTCGATCCATACCCATTCTATACGGTTAGAGCGAAGGGTGCATACATATGGGATGTAGATGGAAATAAGTATTGCGACTATTGGATGGGTCACACCGGCCTGATACTAGGTCATTCACCAGGTATAGTCGTAGAAGCTTTAGCGAAGCAGATAGGGAATGGGACACATTACGGCACAGTAAATACTCTAGAGGTGGAGTTAGCTGAGAAAGTTGTAGATATAGTTCCATGCGCCGAGATGGTACGTTTCTGTAATAGCGGAACCGAAGCTACGATGTATGCCGTAAGGCTTGCTAGAGCCTACACAGGACGCAAACGTATAGTGAAGATAACGGGTGGATGGCATGGAGGGAATACCCTACTCAATAAGTATGTATCGCTACCATTGGATAAGCCTGAGTCGACGGGTATCGCTTTCGAAGAGCAGATGTACGTAGATGCCATACCGTTTAACGATATCGAAGCCTTCAGAAGCATACTTTCAAGTAGACGCGGCGAGGTTGCATGCATAATAGTCGAACCTATGCTTAAAGGATGTATACCTGCAGATAGAGATTATCTGAGAAGTCTTAGAGAGGAGACATCTAAGAATGGTATAGTCTTGATATTCGACGAAGTTATAACAGGGTTTAGGCTAAGTCTAGGTGGGGCGCAAGAATATTACGGTGTTGAAGCGGATATGGTTACTATGGGTAAGATCCTCGGTGGAGGATTACCTATCGGTGCAGTCGCAGGTATATCTGAGATAATGGAGAAGGCAGATCCTAGAAGGCATAGTAAAGGAGAGTTATGCTGGATAGGAGGCGGGACATTCTCAGCTAACCCGTTAACTATGACGGCTGGCTTAACTACTATAAAGTTTCTAGAAGAGAATAGGGAGAGCGTCTATGGTAAGATAGGGGGCCTTGGAATGGAGGCTCGTAGACAGATAGATAAACTTCTAAGAGAGCATAACGTTATACATGCGGTCGTAGGATTAGAATCGCTTCTAAATATATTCCTTACAAGCATAGATGTTGAGATCAAAAGGTATGAAGACTTTAAGTATATCGATCATAAATCGACATCGAGATTCTATAAAGCGCTTATATTGAAAGGCGTATTCTTCCTACCCGAACATACCGGAGCCATCTCGTATGCACATAGCGATGAGGATATAAACCATCTGATAACGTCGGTTGAAGAGGTGTTAGAAGAAATTATAGTGAAACATTAAGGTCGATACTACCTTAACATTTTACCGATACGGTAAGCAGACGATACTAGGATATACCCGAGGGGTATAGTATATGCAGCTAGCGATGAATTGAATATAGCTATTAACGGTAGATAGGCTATCACCACATAAACCGGTAGAGCAAAACCTATCGGCGGAGGCTGCTGAAGACATACATAGTTCACTATACTCATTATAGTAACCCTGAAAACTATACCAGATACTATCGTAAAGAGTATAGAAGATTTCAGTTTGATACTGGATGATTCCCCCCTCGAGAATCTCCTAATAATATGCATTCCTGTAAGCATACTAGCGATAGCAGCTAGATTATAGAATGGGCCTGTCGGATTCATACCCGGAAAAAACGCTAGGAGAACAACCGTATTGACTAAAGCTATAGAGAAGCCTACTCTAAACCCGTATAGAAGGAAGGAAGCTACTATCGGAACCTCCCAGAATTGGTAGTATAAGAATGGTGCGTAAGGTGCTGGGAACTTCAACGGGGAGAAATTGAGGATCAATGTTAATGCAGCGAATACTATCACTACAGCTACCTTATAACTCTTAGTAGCTACCATAATACACCAACCTATACGACATGCAAGCCCCTCTATTTAACTATATTCATTTATGAATATTTACTCATTTATGAGTATAAGAAAACCTTAATTCTAATCTCACTCATATCTAGAATGAGGCGGGGGTGGCAGAGCTAGGTTAAATGCGCGGGACTCAAGACCATCTAAAGTGGGTTATCCCGTGGGGTAGCCCTACGTGGGTTCAAATCCCACCCCCCGCACTATCAACCCTACCTCTGTTTTCTTAAACAGTTCGTTTTCATAGGAATAGTTTTTATTGGAAATCTCTCTTAATAACGAAAAGGTGAGGAGATTGAAGAAAGCTTTGTTTTTGATGATCTCCATCCTGTTCTTACTCTTAGCAACGACCTTTATAGTCTTCAATATAGGGCCTCACGCTAGACACCAACAAAGAGGGCCTTATAGGCTATTTCCGAGGGATATCGCTCATTGGTTTGGATGGATAGGCTTCCTAGTATTTGCAGCTTCAGTCTCATATTCAGCTCTTAAAAGGGGCTTCCCCAAAAATATTAAAAGTTGGCTACTGGTTCACTGTACAACAGGAACTCTCTCCATACTGTTTGCTACTTTCCATATTATCAATAAAATACAACTTCTAAGGCCGGGATACTTTATTAGCTTCTTCACATTTTTCTTGATGGTGACGATAATTGTGAGTGGAATATTGGGACGGTATATGAAAGCTAGATTTATAAAAGATTATTGGAGAACGCTACACATACCATTAACAATACTCTTCTATTTCACACTAGCCTTCCACATCCTTGAAAAAATGAATCTGCTATGGTAAATCCTAAATTCGCATAGATATCTAACATGTTATACGTTTTAAACCTTAAAATAGAAAGAAATCCAGAACTTTAGAGTCATAAAAATCGCTAATCTAAAAATAGGAAAAAAGAAGCTGAAGATTTACGAGATATCTTTCCTCTCTACGCTAATCCGCCACTTCTAACTTCTATACTAGTCTTCATCTCTTCCGGTAATCCAGCTTTAAAGAGTATGCTAGAATAGTGGAGGGTAATACGTTTATATGCTGGTACTTTTTAAGGCTGCTTAGAGGTATGGGAGATGCGTAGGGTGAGAGTCGGTCTTCTCAAAGCCGTTCCTAAGAGATGGGATAAAGAGACTAATTGGATTACTATGGAGAGACTTATCCGAGATGTAGCTCGTCTTAAAATTGATATCGCCGTCACCTCGGAGTGCTTCCTCGATGGATATGCTATCGCAGAGTACCTTGAAAGACGTGAAATCGATGAAAGGGATTGGGTGAGGAGGTTCATCGATATCGCCGAGGATAGGGGAAACGGAGCATATATACGTAGGTTAAGCTATCTTGCTCGAGAACTGAAAATCTATATCATCGCAGGGTTTACCGAGAAACAAGACGGTAAACTCTTCAACGCCGCCTACCTGTTTAATAGGGATGGAGCCATTATAGGGAGGTATCGTAAGGTTAACCTCTCTCCATACGAGAAGGTAGTATACTGCTCCGGGGATTCCCTACCAGTTTTTGACACCGATTTCGGTAGGATCGGTATCCTCATATGCGCCGATCGCCGGTGGCCAGAGAACGTCCGAATCCTCACTCTTCAAGGAGCAGAAGTTATCTTTATACCTGCCTATGGTATGTGGCATGAAGCAAATACGATGTGGATGAGGACTCGATCCTATGAGAATGGCATCTATATATGCTTCACGCATCCTAGCATCGCCTTGATCACGGATCCTAAAGGGGATATCTCAGCAGAGCTCATATCTAATGTCGAAGATATACTAGTTCACGATATAGACCTCGACCTTATAGACAGAACCCACATCAAAGAGAGGAGACCTGAACTCTACGGTATCCTATGTATAACTTGAGATTCTACCCATCGAACCAGTAAATCTAAGACTTGAAGGAAGAGTTGGCAGGATAAGTAGAAGGGAAATCAATCCTTTGCTGAGATAGCTCATCGGAAGCTGAAGATAAAGTCCTACCTGAGGTTAACACTCTATCGAACTCTACGAATAGATGAAGGGGGGGATGGAATTAGTAGCTTACGAGCAGGCTAATCCATATACATCTCATCCAGCAATATAGATGATCGATTTTCTCCCATAATGCGATATAACATTAATTCACCGATATTCTAGAGCAAGATTTAAGAGTAAATATTGTTTGGGTAGAGATTCTTGGAAGCTATATAGTGGAGGTGAATGGGATGGACCTCTTTAGCGTATATATGCTAAATCTGATCGTAACGATCGGTATGTTCATCGTCTTAATCTTTAGAGCGTGGATAGAGTTGAAGCATTATAGGATGATGTGGAATGAATTGGAGTGGAGGAGGACGAGACAGGTTGTAGGGCGTATACTTAGAGTGGAGAGAGAGCTATTCTCGAGGGTGGAGGGTGGTGATGATCTATATCGTCTTTTATGCAAGATTTTCGATGTAGATGAGGGATAATATCATATAGAATCGTTTAAGTTATAGTATATATCAATAGTCTGCTTCGGTGTTTCGTATTGAGGATAGTAGATGTTAGAGTACGTGAATTCATACTTCCTAAACCTAAAGCCCCATCTAAACCGTATTTTAATGCGATAATCATGCGTAAACCTAGTAGGGAGAGGGTGATCCGTATAACTCAGATCGAAACAGATGAAGGTATAACGGGTTTCTGGTTTGGGGGTAATCGGGAGATTATCGAGAGGCGTATCAAGTCTAAGCTGCTAGGTGAGAATCCTCTTATGCTAGAACGTCTATCGCAG
>JAWCGL010000025.1:0-10273 GCA_038857155.1 Bathyarchaeia archaeon | reverse complement strand
TAGATCCTACCAAAGCATCATCAGCCGTAGTATCATCAACATCGAAGATAAACGATATTCGTTTGCTCGTGCCTGGTGGGGTCGGATCGATGGTAATAGCCGTAGTAGTAGTATCATCCATCTTACTACAAGCATAGACGTTTCCTCCGACTCTAAGTGTGACAGCTGCTGTAGAGTCTATTTTATCTGGTGCATTACCTGTATTGGTGAAGAGTACCGTCGCATTAATTTTATTTTGCTCATTATTAACACTACTATTACTAATTCTTACGAGTGATGCTGATATTTTTGGTCCTCCTACGAATCCTCCCCATAGTCCCATAAGCCATGCTGCTACCGCTAGCGATATAGCTATCGTTACCGCTATTATTATTATTGTAGCTATTACTGGTGATATAGCTTCTCTTCTACCCATTAGCATATGTTTTTCTCACCTCCATCCCTATGTATATTGTATAGTAGAATATTTAAATCTTACTCTTTCTAGAAGTAGTTAAACTTATTAAGCTGGCTTACAATACATTATTTTAGAGGTGTAGCCTGTTTGGTGGTTGAGGTTAGGAGTTTCGAGAATATATCGGGGTTCCTCAGTAGCGTCGAGGATGAGGCTACTAGGCTTAAAGCCCTCCTAGGGGATTATATGCGTAGGGTTGAGCTTATCAAAGCTAAGACTGAGAAGCATATGAAGATTCAGAGTATAGTATCCAAGGTTGCTAAGGTGAAGTTCCCCGAGGGTGAGGTGCTGGATCTCAAGGGTGTCGAGGTTCTGATAAACCCTTCACCTAAGCAGGAGCTAGATGTACTACTAGAAGCTATGCAGAGCGTTCAGAGTAGGATAAACGTCCTGGATAGCGCTAGGAAGGCTGTATCAGTCTTCCAGGAGGCTCAGAGCTTAGATATACCTGTCGAAGTAGTCTATAGGGATGGGGTGCCTAAGACCATAATCTTGAGGATGTAGAGGGGCTAGCTTTTAACCTCTAGCTCCTCCTCAGGGATCTCCTCAAGCTCTATCCTCCTACGTCTACGTAGGTATAGGATTATAGCGGTTAGGGATCCGGCTGGTACTACGGCTAGTAGGAGTATGTAGGGTAGATGCCTCCATAATACTGTTAGAAGCTCAGGCTGAAGCCTTACAATGATCTGCCTAGGCTCTAACAGATCTATACCTAGACTCGTAGATATGTATCCCGCCATAGATACGGAGATATTATACCTCCCCCTAACGGCTTCAACCCTGAGAGCTCCATACTGATCTGTATAGGAGAATAGACTCGTAGGACCTGAGAGTGTAACCCTAGCGTTATTGAGGGGGCTATCCGTATCGTCTACCACCGTTAATACGAGCGTGTATACCTCAGGCTGTAGGGTTACATAGCCTGAAAGCTTCTCTGGAGCCCGTAGCTCGATCGAAGCCTTCTTCCAGCCTACCGATGCGAACTCGAACTTATAAGCTCCGTATGGTAGGAGGGCTTCGTAGAGCCCTTCGGTGAAGGACCCCTCGATATACGGCTTACCAGCTCTATAGACTTTGACAGATCCTAAGCCTACGGGTAGACCGTCCGAGCCCTTCACGGATACCGATACCCTGTAGAGTATAGGCTCCAAGGTTATAGCTCTATCCATACTATATTCTAGGCTTAAGGGCATCTCCACAGGTTCGTAGTAGTCTAGGTAGGCTTTAACCGTATAGTCTCCGTATGGAGCTACGATTATAGCTTCACCCTTAGGAGAAGTGTATATGTACCCGTAGAGTCTATCCATCCACCAAAGCTCAACCCTAACCATACTCAACGGACCCTCTAGATCTGATGATATCGTAAACCTGAGAGTATAGGTTTCAGGCTTCAACGGTGCTGTTATATTCATCCCTGAGGTTAGTGTTAGCGTCGCCTCGTATGCTTGGTAGTGGTCTGCGTAGACCCTGATCCTGTACGTATCCCTCGGTAGGGTTATGGTCGAGTTCAGAGGTGTAAGCGTAGCAGAGAATCTAAGCCCGAGTCTACCTTCAGCTTCGACCCTATAGGAGCTAAGCTTAAGATCCATATTCCTCTCATCGTATGTTGTGAACGTTAACGGGTAGAAGGGCTGAGCTAGGAGCCTAGAATCTACCTTCAGGTTTAGATCTGATGCTAGCGGAAGCTCGATCGAAGCTATACCTATATCCATATGGTCCAGTACGATGGTGTATAAGCCTACGGGTAGGAGGATGCTAATAGGTGTAGTCGAATGTAGCTCCAACTTTTCACTTGCAATCGTTAGGTTTGCACCCGGTATAGGCTTACCGGTAGGATCGGCTAGGGATAGTTCTAGGAGATGCCTCTTAACCCTAGCATCCGGTATCAAAGCTAGGCTTCCATCAGAGAAGCCTACAGCAAGCCTGTAGCCTAGAGCTGAGAAGTCTATCGATGTAGCCGTCGAGGAGTCTAGCCACGTCTTCCACAGGATCTCACCCGATTCATCGACTACGTAGACCCATCCGTCAGCCGTCCCAGCGGCGGCGGTCAGCGGGCTGGACTCTAACGCCATGCATGAAGGCGTATAGCCTAGGCTTACACTCCACATATAGTCGAAGCTTGAAGTCGACCTCTGGAATAGGTATAGCTGATTATTACTCGATATAGCTACTAGGTATCTTCCGTTCGAGCCTATATCCAGCCTCCTACATGATCCTCCCAGGCTATAGCTCCAGGATGATGTGAGCGTGTAGAGCTTTCCACGTTCAACCTTTGGAAGCTCGTATAAGCGTAGTATAAACCTAGCCTTAGGGTCTGGGTTAGCCGGGTTGCTACCTGCTACTACGATTATCTTAGATACCCCGTATGAGTAGGGTATGAGGAAATCGACTGAGTATCCTCTCATATCTTCGAGGACCAGCTGGAATAGATTCTCTATGACCTTACCAGAGAAGCCGTAAACCCTGATTAGCGGTGCTTCGTAGATCGATATGGAGCCTGCTCTGCCATCCGATATCCTAGCGTAGACGGCTACTAAGGCTTCGCCTGTCAAACCTTCAGGGGATTTGAATGGATACATAGCCGTGAAGCTTAATGGATCAAACCTAGAGATGGATACGTTGTAAATCTGGCTTAGATAGCTATACTTGAGTATCCACTCCTCACCTCTACCGACCGGGTCTCCTAAGAGGTAGGAGTATAGCCATCCGAGCTCGTCGAGTAGGACGATCGTAGACGTATCGTAGAGGTATAGGAGGCTCCTAGCCGGGGCTCTACTAGAGCTGTGGCGATAGTCTATAAGGCTTCCGTTGTAGCTGTAAACCGATAGCTCCATAGCCCTTGATACAGCTACGATCCACTCCAAGTTTAAGCTACCCTGGAGATGCGAGATGCCAGCCCTCATAGATGTCTTCCAGAGGATCCTGCCATCCGATCCTACCAGGTATACGTATCCAGCATCAGATGCTACGGCTACGACTGAACCGTCGTATGCTAGATCGAGCTGCGTTATAGAACCTTCTAAAGCTAGGCGTATGGAGTTAGGTATGAAGATCCCCCAGGTATCCTGCTCAGCTCCTATACGTGAAGGGTACGTGGATACTAGGATTAGGATTATAGGTATCCCTATTCTGAGTAGAGTATTTACAGTTTTCTGATCCAAGACAGATATCACTTTATGTATCGATGAAAGATTTAAATATTTTCTTTCCTTATATAAAGTTAAAGGTTATGAGTATGAGAGAGCAGAGCAGAGCGGCCGTTGAAGCCAGTATAGTATCCTTAAGCCCTGGGGTTGTACCTAAAGGCTTCAGGGTCTTGGAGAGCTATAGTATAAGGGAGCCTTACGTACGTGTAGCTTTAGCTAGGAACGATGAGACAGGGGAGATAGTCTACCTGGTAGATGAAGTTAAACTCACCCGTAGGGAGAAGGCTGTATACAAACAGGTTTTAGAGACGCTTGAATGGGAGCTTAAGCCTCTAGAGGAAGCTGAGGATCCGTATCAACACTTCAGGAAGACTGCCGTCAGGACTGTGTATAAGTATAAGATTAGGCTCGGCGAGGTGCCTGGAGTCTCTTGGGGTAAGATACTCTACTACGCTGAGAGGGATATACTAGGCTACGGGCCTATAGACGCTATGATGAGGGATCCGAACCTAGAAGATATAAGTTGCGACGGGCCTGGGAAGCCCATCTATGTATGGCATAGGCAGTACGAATCTATACCTACGAACGTTAGATTCGAGGATGAGGAGGAGCTTAACGAATTCATATTGAAGCTTGCACATAAAGCTGGTAAGCATGTATCGACCGCATGGCCTATACTCGACGCTATGCTACCCGGCGTTCATAGGGTTGCGGCGACCTTCACTAAGGAGATATCGACCGGTGGATCTACGTTCACAGTGAGGAAGTTCAGGGAGGATCCGATAACCATAGTAGACCTGATAAACTTCGGCACCATCGACCCTGAGACGGCTGCGTACCTATGGATGGCTATGGAGTATAAGATGCCTGCGCTGATAATAGGCGTTACCGGTAGCGGTAAGACGACGATGCTTAACGCTCTCACATGCCTATTCAGGCCTACACTCAAGGTTGTAACTATAGAGGATATATCAGAGCTGAGGCTACCCCTAGAGAACTGGGTTCAGCTAGTAGCTAGGCCTAGCTATAGCCTTGGGCCTGAGAAGGTCGGGGAGATATCGCTATTCGACCTAGTGAAAGTCTCGCTTAGATATCGCCCCGACGTGATAATAGTCGGAGAGGTTAGGGGTGAGGAGGCTTACGTACTATTCCAAGCTCTAGCTACAGGCCATGGAGGGCTTACGAGTATACATGCTGAGGATGTGGATGCCGCTGTTAAACGTTTAACTTCACCGCCGATGAACATACCTGAAGGATATATACCGCTTATGAAGCTCGGTATCATAATACGGAGGGGTAGATTATTCTCGGACGAGTACCCGGCTGGTAGGATTACTAGGAGGGTTGCAGGTGTGTACGAGGTGAAGGGGCCGGGTAGCTACAACACGGTAGCCCTATGGGATCCTTACAGGGATAGGTTCGAGAAGAGGGTGAACGATAGCCTAGTCCTGACGGAGATATCTGGGCTCGTAGGTAGGAGTACCGACTCTCTGTTGGATGAGGTATCTAAGCGTAGCTCTGTGCTTAGATGGATGGCTTCGAAAGGTATAAGGAGTAATAAGGATGTAGCTTCGGTGATTCACCTCTACTATGCAGATCCTGAGAGGGTGTATAGGCGTGTCGTCGAAAGAGCGTAGAGAAGATGTTCTAATCGAAGAGACTTTACCCAACCCGGAGGAGGCTCTTACGTTCATAGATAGACTCGATGTGCTAGCATACTCCCTATTCGGAGATCTAGCTTCCAGGTTCGGTAGAAGCTTCGAGCTAAATAGACATCTAGCTAGAGCCGGTATGAATATAAGTCCTATGCTATACTCCGCTAGAGTCCTACTCTTCATCCTCATATCTGGCTACGCAGCCTATATAGCTGTAGCAGTAGCCATGCTGTACGCTGGGAGCCTCATAGTTAAGATATTCACACTGCTCCTATCATCCCTGATACCTGTGATGATCCTAGCATCCTTCCTGATGTATCCATCGCTTAAAGCTTCGAGTAGGAGTAAGGATGTGGAGCATGAGCTACCTTTCCTAGCCGCCTACCTATCGACTATGATTAGGGGTGGGCTGAGCGTAGGCGAAGCGTTGGAGAGGATCTCCAAGGTGAGGGATCTACCGGCTACGTCTATGGAAGCTAAGCGTATAATCAGGGATATAAAGGTCTTCGGTAAGGATCCTATATCGGCGTTGGAGGATACGGTCAGCGAGCATCCGAACCGCTACTATAGGGACTTCATACTAGGATATACCTCGACCGTTAGGAGGGGTGGGGACGTCATACACTACCTATACAGTAAGACTGAGGGTCTCTTCGAAGCTCATGCAGCTACTGTAAAGAGGATAGCCGATAAGGTCGCCCTAGTAGCCGAGATATACGTCATACTAGTCGTAATCGCAGGGTTAGGGTTCTACATATTCTTCGCCGTATCGACTATGACTCCTACCCAAGCAGGTCTTGCGATGTCTACACCTCTCCTGATAATATTCGCATACGTAGTCATGCCCCTACTATCCCTTGTAACGCTGCTAATCGCCGACACAGTGATGCCTAGGATGGTCGTACCGATAACCGAACCTAATAAGACGCTCATCCTAAGTATACCTCTCGGAGTAGGGGTAACGTTAGCCGTACTCTATGCTACAGGGGGTTGGAGCTTCATATATAGCGGAGCTATAACGAAGTACACAGTGGTATCGGTAATATTCGCCCTCTCTATAGGGTTTATGGCTCTATCGATCGCCCCAGCTATACACTATTCTCTCTTAGCTAAAGGTAGCTACGGCTCTGAGGATGAGATAGCAAGCTTCCTAAGGGATCTGGTGGAGATTAGGAAGACAGGTATATCCCCAGAGGCATGCATAGTCTACGTATCTAAGAGGGATTACGGAAGGATCACGCCCTTCATAAGGGATATGGCTAAGCTCCTATCTTGGGGTATACCTATACGTAGAGCTGTGGAGAAGATGACTGCTAGGAGTAAGAACTGGTTTATCCGCGTAATATCGACCTTCCTATCAGAAGCTATAGATGTAGGTGGTGGAAGTGTGGAGATACTTGAAGCCTTAGCTAAATTCACCTTCTCCCTAGCTGAGTATGAGAAGGAGCTTAGAGCTAGGATTAAACCCTATATCATCATGCCCTACTTCGGAGTTTTGATGACGACTATAACCACTATACTGATAGTATTCTTCACCAACCAGACGATGGCTATACTACCGAGTAAGCCTCCTATAACCGTGGAGGAGGTTATGTTCTACTTCACGGCCTCCATGATAATAAATGCATGGCTCACAGGTCTCGTAGCAGGTAAGATAAGTAGACAGCAGACGATGGCTGGACTCACCCACTCGACGATACTGGTCTTCATAGTATTCACTACGCTAGCTATGATGAACGTTATGCTATTCCAATTCTAGACGAATAAACAGAGCTACGGATAGGAACGTCGGTGAAGTCTAGTAGATGTAAACGATAGAGGATCGATGAACAACGCATCTATCCTCGCGATAGATGCATCCATGCAATAGGTATGGAACGTAGAATCTATGCTTAATCCTCCCACGATAGGAGATAACGAAAACTTTACTACCACCCAACCACACCTCTATAGGATAGTGGTAGATGGATGTCGGAGTCTTTGAAGAGAGAGATATTAGAGCTTCTCGATAGGGATATCGAATTCCGTTATGCTGTAGCAGGATATCTAGGTTTATCTGAGGTTCTCAGGAGGCTTGATACGTTAGTTGAGGAGCAGGCTAGGCTTAGAGAGGAGCAGACTAGGATTTGGAGTGAGATCTATAAGCTTTGGGAGGAGGTTAAAGCTCTTAGGGAGGGTCAGGAGAAGCTTTGGATAGAGGTTAGGAATCTCAGCGAGGGGCAGAAGAAGCTTTGGGAGGAAGTTGCGGATCTTAGGGAGGGACAGAATAAGCTTTGGGAGGAGGTTAAAGCTCTTAGGGAGGATATGGTAGCTGGTTTTAGGAGGCATGATGAGGAGTTTGCTAAGCTTAGGCAGGATATGAAGGAAGGGTTCAAGAGGCATGATGAGGAGTTTGCTAAGCTTAGGCAGGATATGATCGAAGGGTTCAAGAGGCATGATGAGATACTTGAGAAGCATGGTCAGGAGATGGCTAGGCTCAGGGAAGATATGGCTCGGGGGTTTAGGCTTATCTCCGATCATATATCGGGTATAGGTTCTAGGTGGGGTATCCTAGCTGAGGGGGCGTTTAGAGCTGGTATCAAGGGTTTGATCGAGAAGTATTTCGGTGGTAGCGTCGAGAGGTGGATCTATTATGATAGGGGTTGCCTGGTATTCAGTCGTCCAAGTAGTGTGGAGATAGATTTAGTGGTTAAGGATGGGGAGCATATACTCGTCGAAGTTAAATCGAGTATATCTAAAGCTGAGGTGGATAAGGTTTGGAGGATAGGATTACTCTACGAGAAGGCTGTAGGGGTTAAGCCTAGGTTGACGATAGTAACGCCATACATAGAGCCAGAAGCTGTAGAGGAAGCTAAGAAGCTAGGGATAGAAGTATACACTATAACGCAGATCTACGAAGATAGACGATAGAATCCAAGCTGGCTGCTCGTATACGATGTTTCCGTCTTCTAATCATGTGAGGTGGGAGACCATATCATACGCTCCACACGGCTATAGTTAGCGGAGTTCTAAGTCCCCCATCTAAGACTTGAACTTCATCGACTACAACCTACTCACTAGATAGCTGCCTAGGTATAGACGCGTAGGTTTCTCCGACCCGGGTAGTAAGCTTAAAGTTCTTCCACCCCTATAGATGTCTATCGAGCAGGCTTACGGGAGGTTTAAGCTGTATGGCTGAAGCTTCTAGGAGGATTCGTATAGGGCGTATACGGGTTAGGTTTAGACCTAGGATAGGTCGTATAAAGCCTAGGTATCCAGCCGCTTATACGAGGGGTTAGGAAGAAATGGGTGTAAGGGTTAGGTTGAAGGTTACGTCGAGAAGTGGGAGATCTATAGAGACCTCAGCTCTAGTGAATACAGGCTTCGAGACCCTCGAACCCCAGCTTCTCCTACCCGTTAAAGCTGCTGAAGAGCTTGGTCTATGGCCTAACCCGCCTAGAGAGGCGTCGATCGAAATCTATGATACTGCTGGTGGACCTACAAAGGTCTATAGGATACCAGGTATAGCTGAGGTGAAAGTATTAGCGATGGATCGTGAAAGCTTATCGGTGGTATCCGATATAGTTGTTTCGAATGTAGAGTTCGAGGTTTTGATAAGCGATAAGCTAGCTGAGGAGCTTATGATATCGATAGAGAAGCCTAGCAGAGGTATATGGAGATTCAGGGATGAGGTGAAAGAGAGGGGGAGCGAGAAGCCTACGTACTGGCTCTGACGGTGGAGCTAGGGATAGAAGCTGAATCTATGATATATGGAGGTACCTTCCTTTACCCCTCCGTCCCCCCTAGATTATGAGCTAATAGGTTAGGTGTAGGATCCAGCAACGGTTAATCTTAAGATATCGTGCATTCTATATAGCAGGTTTGAGGGATGGGTTGAGGGAGCTTCACAGGGTTTCAGATATACTACCTAGAGCTTTAGGCTACCTAGATATCCCACGTGAGATCGATATCTCGGTGGAGGATTCCCTAGGCTGGTATTCGGCTGAAACCGTGACATCTAGCTTCAAGCTTCCGCCTAGACCTAAAGCCGTTATGGATGGATATGCTCTGCGGATCGAAGATGTCGAGGCTGCATCTCCTATCTCGCCTATACCTTTAAAGCTTCTCGATGCATCGGCTAGACCAGGCTTCGATACAAGCATCACCTTGAAACCTGGCTTCGCTGTTAGGGTTGAGACAGGCGCTCTACTACCTCTCGGCGCTGACGCTGTTGTGCCAGTGGAGGATGTCGTAGAGGGTGATGGCGCGATCTTTGTATCGAAGCGTCTAGCTAGATACGAGAATGTATCGCTACCGGGTGAAGAGTATGATGAGGGTATAACGATAGTTCGTAGAGGTTGCAGGATTACTCCTCAATCTATAGCTGGGCTTATCCTCGAAGGTAGGGGTTGGGTTAGAGTTTTCGATCTTAAAGCTAGGATTCTGAACGTAGGGGATGAGCTGGTAGGCGGAGTATACTTTAAGCCTTTCACGCATATGTTCGTAGCCTCATGGCTTAGATGGCATGGATTCACCGTAGGCGAGATCTCCGTGGTGGGTGATGATATCGATAGGGTAGCTGGCTGGGTTCAGAAGAGCGGTACGTCGTATCTATCTATACTACTCGGAGGTACATCTATTGGTAGATACGACTATACGGTTAAAGCTTTGGAGAGGGTTAAACCCGAGTATATCGTGCATGGATTCGCTATACAGCCTGGTAAGACTGCATGCCTAGCAGTTATAGATGGTAAGCCTATACTAGCTTTAAGCGGTCTACCTGTAGCAGCTATGTCCACCCTAGAATATCTATTGAAGCCTCTGATGAGGGGGTTAGGCTTAGATATACCCGTCTACCCTAAGGTTAAAGCTATATTGACGCGTAGGATTACTGTGAAGCTTGGTGTTAAAGGCTTCGTACGTGTAAGAGTCTATATGAGCGGTGGTAGATTGTATGCCGAACCTCTTATGACAGGTGGATCTGGAGCTTTAGCTAGCATACTCAGGGGTAACGGCTTCGTAGAGGTTCCGGAGGATAT
>JAWCGL010000024.1:0-10420 GCA_038857155.1 Bathyarchaeia archaeon | reverse complement strand
CTTACCGGGGTCTCCAACCTTACATACTCTACGTTAAGCTTAGGATCCTCTCTGAGAGCTTTCATAAACCTGACGGAGAAACCCCTACCAGCCCCCTCGTAGCCGTGTATCGTAGAGGAGAATACGGATACCCTAGAACTCCTAAGTATACCTAAGAGTAGGGGTATAGGTATACCTGCAGCTTCGTCTACGACTTTAACGGCAACCCTACTCCTAGCCGCTACGATAGGCTGTGTATACGTTATCTCTACACCGCCTATCTCAACCCTACGTATAACTCCACCGATCTCTCTAACGCTATATCCTATACGTAGGGTATCTAACCCTCTAACCAGAAATTCTATCAGAGTCCTAGTGTTGGTAGGTTCAGGAGCTGTTAGTAGGATGGATCTAGATCTACCTTCATCGAGGAGCTTCTTAGTATACCAAGCTAACCCTAAACCTATAGCAGCAGATTTACCCCTACCCCTATCGGCTAGTACGAGTAGACAGCTTCTACCCTTAGCTTCTATAAGCTTCTGGAAGGTCTCTATAGCTTTAAGCTGATCTTCTGTTAAGGGTATATCGTATAGATCGACGGTGAACCTTGCGGGAGCAGATCTAGCGACCTTAATCCTCTCACCGTAAACCTCGCCTCTCTCCAAATCTATAAGCCATACCCCTGGATGATCGATGATCTTAGAGATGAATCTCCTCTTGAATAGATGCTTAACATCGCTCTCGGTATAGGGTTTAGAGACCAGCTTCCTCTCGAATGGTGTGAGGGTTGAAAGCCACTCATCTATAGGCGGTATACAGAATATGAGGAGACCACCGCCTCTAACAGTCTCTGTTAACCTACCTAGATCGTTAGCTCTAAACTGCTTAGAGAAGTCTACTAGGAGGAGATCCCATGTTCCACCTAGAGCTAGATCGCTTTCATCTAGGCTTAACGCATCTAGAGAAACTAAGCCTTTTAACTCGTCCTTAACATAATCTAGACCTATCAAGGCGCCCGTCTGATCGGTATCAGCGCTATAGAGTAGAGATACCTTCCTCCCAGCTAACCTATGATAGATACGGATAGCTGAACATCCATGACGTAAACTCTCTCTACCGGCTAAGAGTATAAGCCTCCTCTCACCTGAAGATATAGCTTCAGACGCTATCCCTCTGATAGTAGCTCTGAACCTAGCTACGCTAAGCTTACTCATGTATGCAGTGACAAAGAATACGGGAAACTATGTATTAACGATTTTCAGCCGCCTATAGATTCTAGGATAGATCTAACCCTATCGATATCGGATAGAAGCTTCTCAGCTTCGATAGGGTTAAGCTTACCTCCTTGACCCAGCCTAGCCTTCCCACCGCCTACTCCTCCGGTAGCCCTAGCTATGATGGACGCTATCCTACCCGCATCGAGCCCTTTAGCTATAACATCATCCCCAGCCATAACTACAAGCCGATATACATCTCCAGGTATAAGGAAGATGGCTATGAGAGATGGATCCCTATCCACCATCTTCTCGCCGACCTTGATAACAGTTTCAGGATCATCCTCCATAGATGCTAAGCTAACCTTAACCCCTCCTCTAAGCTCGAAACCTCTATAACCTGTAGCTATCGATTCAGCCATCCTCTCCTTAAGCTTCCTAACCTCCCTACGTAGACTCCTAACCTCTCCTAAGAGGTTATCTACCGTAGGTACGAGTTTATCTATAGGAGCTGAAAGCATATCTGATAGATTCCTGATAACATCCTCTATACTCCATAGGTATCTAAGCGAAGCTTCACCCGCTGCGAAATGTATCCTTTCGACACCATCCTGTATACGTTCAGCTCCGATAATCTTTATGAGGCCAACCTCAGATGTAGTATCGCAGTGTATACCTCCACATGCTTCCACATCCCAACCCTCTATCTCGACAACCCTTAGAATCTTACCTGGGAAGACACCCCCCTGATACAACGTGAACCCATACATAGATTCAGCTCTATCCCTAGGCATCCAGTATACGTTAACCTGTCTAGCTTCTCTAACTATATCGTTAGCCATCCTCTCTAAAGCTCTAAGCTCATCTACCGATAGCCTCCTGTAATGCGATATGTCGAGTCTAGCATAATCTACGGATTTCAGAGAACCCATCTGCCATACATGAGGGCCGAGAAGCCTCCTAGCAGCTCCTATAAGTATATGCGTAGCCGTATGATGCCTTCTAACCTGCTCTCTACGCTCCCTATCGATATAACCCTCCACCTCCACACCTACAGGTGGGATAGAGCCTTCCACCATATGGACTATGATATCGCCTATCTTATCTACGCCTACCACGCGGGATTCTCCATCAACCCATCTTATAATGCCTGTATCCGATACGGCTCCTCCACCTTCAGGATAGAAGCATGTAGAATCTAGTATAACATACCGATCTGCAGTCTTCAAAACCTTAGATTTGAACGTAAGCATATCTGGATCCTCGTAGTATAGGGTACGCGTCGGAGGTAGATCACATACGAGCTTCGAGATAGGCTTCTCCTCTATTCTAACCTCTTCAGGTTTACCATGCCTAGAAGCTAGTAGAGCGTAGAAATCCCCCTTCTCGACTTCTACGCCTAGTTTAGACGCATACTCCTCAGAAACCTCCGGTGGTATACCGTACGAATCGTACAACTCTACGAGATCGTCTAGGGTAAGCTTATGTTTTCCATCCCCTCTCGCGATCGTACGCTCTATCACCTTAGAAGCTTCGCTTAGGATCTTAGAGTATCTTTCAGACTCTAGATCGACCATATCTAACACGCTACTCTTCGAATCCTTAACCTCAGGATAGCTTCTAGCGATACGCGATATCTGGAAATCTATAAGGTCGGATAGAGGGGTATCCAACCCGAGCTCTCTAAGGAATCTTAGACTCCTCCTTATCAAGAGTCTAGCTAGGTATCCTGCACCTGTATTCGACGGGACGATCCCATCGCATAGCATCCAAGCGATCGTATACGTATGATCGGCTAATGCGTATACAGATATGTACGGCTTCATAATCCGTCTAAGCTCTTCGATCGAAAACCCTAGCTTACCCGCAACCTGATATTCGATATCAGATATAGTATCCATCATACCTGAAGCCTTCGATATCTCTACGAGTATATACTCATCGACTTTAGGTATACCTGCTTCGACTGTAACCCTATCGATAAATTCTCTATGTACAGCATCGTAGATAGTGGGCGATCCTAGACATACCCATACATTCCTTTCTAAACCGTAACCTGTATCTACAACCTTCACAGGCATCTCTTCTAGAACGCCATCTCTATCCCTGTAATGCATGAATACTAGGGTGGCAACCTCGGCTCCACCGATAACCACCTCGAAATCTTCACCAGCATTACCCCCACCAGACCACCAATCCTCTATGAACGTTATACGTCCAGCCGGAACCTTCAATACATCCCTGTAGAATCTGTAGCAGTACTCTACGGTTTCATCGTTCCAGTATACGGTTTCATCCCTCGTATTGAATGCGTGATGTGCCATCATTTCGAAGCTAGTTAGATGCCTACCCGTACGTCCAACCTTCGGTAGATCCGTTAGCCTTATACACGGCTGACTTATGGTTAGAGGATTCTCTGGCGGCGGAGCTATACCCTCCGTAACCCAAGGCTGGAAGGCGTATATAGATGCTCCTACCAGGTATACATCCTCCCTCCACCTAGCGACAACCGGGTATCTTCTAACCCTTCTATGCCCGTTCCTCTCGAAGAACGAGAGAAATGCTTCACGCATATCCTCAAGCCTATACCTAACACCGGTTATAGGGCTGCCTATGAAGCTATACTCTACGCAAGGCTGATCTCCACAGTATACCTGGTCTTCATCTATACTCCAGAAGAACCTACCGCATGAAGGGCATCTCCTACGTTTAAACCCTTCACTCCTGAATACCTCGACTTCGTAGATACCGCTCATATACACCATCTCTCAGGTATGCCACGTTAAAGATATCCTTGCTCGATAGGCTAGAGATACAGATATTTAAAGCCCACGTAATTAAGGGTTTCCGGCTCTAGTTAGTCTAGGCTTCTAATCGAACTATTTATAACTTTCTCTGAGAACTAGGTTTACCGATCGTAAGGTGAGAGGGATTGAGTATAAGGAGCCCTATAGTCGTCGTACTAGGACATGTAGATCATGGGAAGACAACCCTACTCGATAAGATTAGGGGGACAGCTATAGCTATGAGGGAAGCTGGGGGGATGAGACTCTACCGTAGGGTCTCCTAAACCCAGCATATAGGTGCAAGCTTCTTCCCAGCCGATACGGTTAGAGCTATCTGTAAACCCTTACTGGAAGCCTATAGGTGGAGGATAGATGTCCCAGGTCTCCTCATCATAGATACACCTGGGCACCATTCCTTCGCTAACCTTAGACGTAGAGGCGGATCGATAGCCGATATAGCGATACTCGTCGTAGACGTTATGAAGGGGGTTGAACCCCAAACAGTCGAATCTATAGAGCTTCTAAAAGCTAGGAAGGTCCCGTTCCTAGTAGCCGCTAATAAGATAGATCTGATAGATGGATGGAGACCTAACCCTGGAGCTATGTTCCTAGAATCTCTTAGAAAGCAGGATCAGTACGTAGTAGCTGAGCTCGAGGTTAAGCTATCGAATATGATATCTGGGCTTGCCACCTACGGATTCAACTCTAGTAGGTTCGATAGGATAAGAGATTTCAGAAGGGAGGTCGCTATAATACCTGTATCGGCTAAGACAGGTGAGGGTATACCTGAGCTTCTAGCAGTCCTAGTAGGTATAACCCAGCAGTATATGCGTAGTAGGCTTACCGTAGCATCTGGAGCTGCGAAGGGTAGCATACTTGAGGTTTTAGAGGAGCCTGGGTTAGGGCATACAGTTAACGTCGTAATATACGACGGGGTTCTTAAGAGGGGGGATCTGATAGTGACTATGGGTAGATCGGCTCCTATATCGACTAGAATCAGAGCGTTATTCCAGCCGAAGCCTCTACAGGAGATAAGGATGCCTATCGGAGGCTTCGAGCAGGTTGAGGAGGTTACGGCTGCAGCTGGTGTCAAGATAGCTGCACCTGGTTTGGAGGATGCTATACCGGGTGCGCCTCTATACGTAGTCGAACCCGGTAGATCTATCGATGAATATATGCAGCTCATCGTAGAGGAGGTTAAGGAGCTACTTATCAAAACCGATCGCGTGGGTGTAGTGGTTAAAGCTGATACGCTAGGATCCCTCGAAGCTTTGATATCAGAGCTTAAACGGAATAATGTACCGGTTAGGATAGCCGATGTAGGCCCTGTATCTAGGAGGGATGTTATAGAGGCTGAAGCTAGTAGAGCTAGAGACCCATCGTATGGCGTTATACTAGCCTTCAACGTTAAGATTCTACCTGAAGCTGAGGAGGAAGCTATGGGTTTAACGCCTATATTCTTCAGCGATATAATATACCGTCTGATAGAAGACTATCTAAGCTGGGCTTCATCTGAGAGGGATAGGCTATCTAAGCTTACGTTGAAGGATCTAGTTATGCCTGGTAAGATAAAGGTGTTGCAAGGATATGTTTTCAGGAGGAGTAAACCGGCGATAGTAGGTGTGGAGGTATTAGCTGGTAGGATAAGAGCGGGATCCCCTCTTATGCGTAGCGATGGAAGGCTTCTAGGACGGATAGAGCAAGTGCAGGATAGGGGTAAACCTATACCTGAAGCTACGGTAGGTATGAAGGTTGCTATCTCCATAGACAAGCCTACGGTAGGTAGACATTTCGATGAGGGGGATACCCTATACGTATACTTAAGCGAGAGGGATGAACTCCTACTATACGAGAAGCTGGGTGAAAACCTTACAGCAGAGGATAAAGAGTTGATAGCGGAGATAGCTAAGGTTAGGAGGGGAAAAGTTTAAGCAGAAGAGTATCCATCCTAGATGGATATCCTAGATAGGGGAGAGATGGGTATATGCCTAACGTTAAACTTGTCGTATCCGACCCTGAGACAGGTACTGCTAAAACCGTAGAAGTAGATGAAGCGAAAGCTAGACTACTATACGGTTTAAGGATAGGAAGCATATTCGATGGAAGTATAGTGGGTTTGAGGGGGTATAAGCTTATGGTAACCGGTGGATCTGATAGTGATGGAACTCCTATGAGGCCTGATGTCCACGGCTCTGGGAGGAAGAAGCTTCTCCTAGGCGATGGGGTAGGGATTAAACCTAGGAGGGAAGGAGAGAGAAGAAGAGTCTATGTTAGAGGTAATACGATAAGCGCGGATATAGTGCAGGTTAACGTGAAGATAATAGAGAAGCCTCCCTCTACGGTTTAACCATATCTGATAGTATCTTCAGGCTTTTCCTAGGGGGTAGCGTCTACAACGATAATGTGGCCAGCTTAGAGTATCGAGAATATGATTATGATGAGGTAAGGTATATCTTAATGTATACCCTTTAAACTGAGGGTGGATATGCAACTAGACCCTAGATTGATACCTGAGTGTAATATAGGTACAGCCGGACATGTAGATCATGGGAAGACAACCCTAGTGGAAGCCCTCACAGGTGTATGGACTGCTAGACATAGCGAGGAGCTTAGGAGGGGTATCACGATAAAGTTAGGCTATGCGGATATGAGCATGTATAGATGTAGTAGGTGTAGCCTACCGTATAGATACACGAATAAACCTATCTGTGACCGATGCGGTTCTGAAGCCGAGCTTGTAAGGACTGTGAGCTTCGTAGATGCTCCTGGACATGAGATCCTTATGGCTACGATGCTAGCTGGAGCAGCCGTTATGGATGGAGCACTTCTAGTTATAGCCGCTGATGAAAGGTGCCCTCAACCTCAGACTAGAGAGCATCTCATGGCTCTAAAGATCGTAGGCGTCGAGAATATAGTCGTCGTGCAGAATAAGATAGATCTAGTCGATAGGGATAGGGCTTTGGAGAGCTATAAGGAGATAAGAGAGTTTTTAGACGAGTACGGTGCAGCGGATGCCCCTATAATACCTGTCTCAGCTCAGCATAAGGTTAACATAGGCTACCTCCTAGAAGCTATAGAGAGGTATATACCTACACCTAAAAGGGATCTAAGTAAGCCTCCTTTGATGCTAATAGTAAGATCGTTCGATGTGAATAAACCTGGTACACCTGTACAGGAGCTTAAAGGCGGGGTTATAGGTGGATCTATAGTTCAAGGCAGACTTAGAGTAGGGGATGAGATAGAGATTAGACCTGGGGTTAGATCTCCTGATGGGAGATATAATAGTCTAACTACTGAGATCGTAAACCTAAGATATGGATCTCTAAACGTAGAGGAGGCTAAATGCGGGGGATTGGTTGGGGTCGCTACGAAGCTCGATCCCTATCTAACTAAAGCAGACGGTATGGTTGGAAACATAGTAGGATACCCTGATCAGATACCGCCGACATGGAGCGAGCTCACCGTTGAGTATAAGCTATTCGAGTATGTAGTCGGGTTAGCGGAGCCTACACATGTATCATCTATATCTAGGGGCGAGACTCTACTACTCAACGTAGGTACATCGTTGACGGTGGGCGTCGTGGATAGTGTAAGATCGGATGAATTACACGTTAACTTGAGGAGGCCTGTATGCGCTCCTATAGGTCAGAGGATAGCTGTAAGTAGACGTATAGCCGATAGATGGAGACTTATCGGCTACGGGATAATTAAAGCGTAGTGGATATGCATGGGTATGCCTATCAAGGTAATACTAGATTCAAACTTCCTACTACTACCGTTCCAGTTCGGTATGGATATATTCGAAGCTGTGGAGGATCTACTCGATAGGAACGTCGAGTTTATAGTCTTACCGCAGGTAGTCGAGGAGATAAAGCGTATAGCCGACGGTGTAGGGGGCGACTCTCGTGGAGCTAGGCTAGCTTTGAGGTTAATAGAGGAGAGGTGTGTTATACTGGATCTAGATGAGGCGAGGGGGTTGAATACCGATGAATCTATACTGAGAGCAGCTGTTAAGTTAGGCGCGGTTGTAGCTACTAACGATAGAGAGCTTCGGAGGAAGCTTAGATCTAAGGACATACCTACTATATTCCTCAGGGAGTGTTCGCATCTAGCTATGGACGGATACATACCTTAGGGAAACGCTTATAGGATACGATTTAAACCTATCCTTCCGGATTGCCGGATAGATATAGCAGAGGTTATAGGGCTATAATCCTCCTAGGGTTCGTGAGCCTAATGGGTGATATAGTCTCCGAGGGGGCTAGAGGGTTGATACCAAGCTTTCTAAAATACCTCGGGGCATCCGCGTATATAACGGGTTTAGCTACAGGTTTAGGGGATTCCATGGGTTTAGGTCTAAGGCTGATCTCGGGTTTATTAGTCGATGTAACCGGTAGGTATTGGAGCCTAACTTTCGCAGGCTATGGTCTGATAGCATCTATACCATTACTATCGATAGCATGGGGTTGGCCTATAGCCGTAGGGTTAACTATAACGGAGAGGGTAGGTAAAGCTTTGAGGACGCCTAGTAGGGATACGATAATCTCGATGGTATCTAAGGATGTAGGTGCAGGTAAAGCATTCGGTATACATGAATTCCTAGATCAGATCGGAGCTGTTTTAGGCCCATTAACCGTAGCTGTAGTAATGCTCTACACCGGAGGCTTATACGAGTATGCGTTTATAGTCTTAACCATACCATACATAGCTTTGATAGCTACGTTAACCTATACGTATAGAAGTATAGGGCCTATAGAATCTACCAGGAAGATGGGGTCTGGATCGTTTAAGCCATCGAGTTTAAACGTGAAATTCTGGCTATACTCCTCTGCAGTCTTAGTTAACACTCTAGGATTTATCCCAGCTAGTCTAATACTCTATAGGGCATCGGATGTATTCGTGGATGGGTGGATCATACCGTTAATCTATCTAGCTATACAGGCTGTAGATGCTCCGTCGGCTATGCTATCAGGTGTATTCTATGATAGAATCGGTCTTAGGATACTATACCTACCGATAATAGCTTCAGCTATACCTTCGATCCTAGTATTCATCGGAGGGGTCCATCCGATAATATTCGCATCGATAATCTACGGAGTCGTATACGGGATGCAGGAGTCCATCTATCGTGCAGCCGTAGCTACGGTAACACCTATAGAGTATAGGGGGACTGGGTACGGGGTATTCAATACTCTCTATGGAGCCGGCTTCTTAGTATCAGGCGTAATCTACGGGTTCATGCTAGATTACGATTTATCGATACCCATAGTACTAGCTTATACACTATCTCTCCAAACGATGGCATCGATACTCCTCTCCTATAGTATCAGTAGAAGGGGGGTGTAAGTTTAAGCTAGATCCTCCCCATTCTCTATAAACCTTAGCAATAACCTATAAGCTTCTTCATCGCTTCCTATCTGAACAGGC
Source organism: Bathyarchaeia archaeon (assembly GCA_038857155.1). Lineage (GTDB taxonomy): Archaea > Thermoproteota > CALKCG01 > B24 > DRYS01 > DRYS01. Next base: position 1,014 of record JAWCGL010000024.1, on the reverse strand, counting down.
GGATGTTTAAAGAAATATGCGGATGCACTCTTTATAACGCCTCCAAACCTTCTATCGATAGCAAGTTTAGCAACCCTTATAGAATCTATAAGGATGCCTGCTATCATAGATTTATCGTCGACTTTAAGTTTAACCTCGATCTCGACCGGGAAGTCTGCGTAGCTCCTCCCCTTAACGTATATGTAGCATACCTTGGTATTACCGAGGAATGGTATATAATCGCTAGGGCCTATCCTCACCTTACCTTCATATTCAAGCCGATCCCCATATGGTAGTACACTCGTTACGGCTCTAGTCTTACTTACATGCTTATCGTGTAACCTATCTTCGACAAGCATATTCAGAAAGTCGGTGTTACCGCCTATATTCAGCTGATAGGTCTCCTCCACTTCTACACCCCTCATATGGAGTAGATGTATAATCGAACGGTGGAGTATAGTCGCGCCTATCTGACCCTTAACATCATCACCTAGAAGCGGTATACCGGCTCTACGAAACTTATCACCCCATACAGGATCGCTAGCTATGAATACAGGTATAGCATTCAGGAAAGCTACCCCTGCTTTAACGCATGCCTCTGCGTAGAATAGTGACGCATCCCTACTCCCGACGGGGAGAAGATTGACTAACACCTCCGTACCCGTATCCTCTAGGATCCCCACCACATCATCCAAAGACGGATCATATCCGTTAAACTCTACATCGAAAACGTTACGCATATGCTCGGCTACGCCGTCTAGTATAGGCCCTCTACGAACCTCTACGGAGAGCCTAGGTACATCTACGAATCTAGGTGTAACATTAGGCTTCTCGAATATAGCTTCGCTAAGATCTAGACCAACCTTACGTCTACTAACGTCGAAAGCAGATACGAATCTTATATCGCCTATACTATATCCTCCTAAAACCGGGAATAGTATACCAGGTATGCGATCGAAATGTTCGACCCCCCTATAGTAGTATATGCTTTGTACGAGGAGTGAAGCAGCGTTGCCTACCCCTGCGATGCCTACC
>JAWCGL010000023.1:2949-10724 GCA_038857155.1 Bathyarchaeia archaeon | reverse complement strand
TAGCTGTAGGCGGTTGTAGATATACTTTCAGATCTACTAGGAAGGGTATGGTTCTATGGATAGATAATAATAGGCTTGTAGAGGTTGCTAGATCGCTAGGAGCACCTAGAGATAAAGGTGCTGGCTTAGAGTTACATAGGAAGGTTGGGGATGCAGTCGAACCTGGGGATCCGTTATTCACTCTATACGCTGAGAAGGAGTATAAGCTAGACTATACTATAGAGAAGATTAGGGAGGAAGGATCGTTCATAGGTGTAGGAGGGTATATGGATATGCTGATACAGAAAGTCGAGGAAATCCCAGTTTATAGTAAAGCTTTCATACTCGAGAGGTAGCCTATCCTGAGCTATACATACCGTATTCCCTAACATTTTTAACTTAGATTAATAGATGTAATGTAGGGTAGGCTTGATGGAGGCGTATTCAGATATACTGTGGCTTGTATCTAAGATAGTCGTAGTGGTGGCAGCAGGTTGGATCGTAGGGATACTTCTCGGTAGATTAGCGAGGGTACTTGTTATCAGGCTGAAGGTGGATGATCATTTAGAGAAGAAGACATATATCGGGAAACAGTTTAAGGATACAGGTATAAGGATATCTTCGATTGTAGATGTACTCGTAAGAATATATGTCTACGCAGTTGCATTCCATATGGCAGCTATTATGACGGATATACAAGGTATTATAAATTTATCTAAAGCTGTAGTAGATTTCATCCCATTCCTAATATTCGGTATATTCGTTATGATCATAGGTTTCATATTCTCTGATTACCTCGTACGGATAGTTATCCCTACATCCGTAAAGGTATCGACAGTTATAGGATCAGCTCTACGCGGGATCCTATACCTTATATCGATCCTAGCAGGATTAACGGCTATGAAGCTTGAAATACCTATACTCACTACCTTAGCGACAGCTCTCATATGGAGTACTATGCTTGGCTTAGCTATCGGCTTATCGGTAGCTTTAGCTTTAGGTTTGAAGGATGTTGTGGCTAGGAGGGCGGAGGATATAGTTTCATCTATAGGTTTAGGGTTGGAGGCTGCTGAAGAGAAGCTTAAGATGGATAGAATCCGTGAAGTAGTAACGGGTTTACGTAGCAGGATTAAGGAGCTTGAAGCAGAAGTTGAACAGTATAGGAGTAGGCTAAGAGAGATGGAGGAAGCGAGGAAGATAAAGCTGGAGGAGCTATCCGTACCTACAATAGATTTCTACGATAGATTAAGGGAGATAGTTAAAGGGAGGGGTGAGGTGAGGGAAGTCTATGGCGGGTTGGAAGTAGAGGTACTAGACTTAGAAAACTTCCCATGGTGCGAGGTACTTGTAGCGTTGAAGGGAGCAGGCTTCGATGTAATTTTCACTAAGAGGGATGAAAAATATGTGGTAATAGGGAGGGTAACGGCTGTCTAGATACCGACCACCTGTATGTATATCGATCTAGCTTGAGGGCCGTCGAAATCTATAAGGAATATCCTCTGCCTCATACCCCTAACGATCTTCCTGTTAGATATAGGGAATGCTGCATGCATACCTACCAGTATGGATCGTAGATGAGCCCACGCATTCACAGCCATACGCCCATCCTCTCTAAAGAAATGATGATGCATGTACTCCCCCTCCTCAGGTACCAGCTTCGATAAGAATCTAACTATATCTCTAGTAAGCCCCTCCTCGCCCTCGTTAACTACTATCCCCGTCGTCGTATGCATAGTATAGATCGTAACCATACCATCGCTAACCCCACTCCTATCTACAACCCCAGATACTAGATCGGTTACATCTACTAGATCTTCACCCCTTCTAGATTCAACCCTCGCATACTCGCCATAGATCTTCATAGTGTATCCCCTCCACCTAAGATACGTAGCGCATTCAACCCTGATATGGCTTCTTTAACTTCGCTATCTATAGGGAGGGATTGTATAGCTTCTATCATCTTCCCAGACTCCATACGTGGATGATTCGATCCAAATAACACCTTATCTTTAAGGAAAGCTTCTACAAACCTAATGCCTAGGGTTTCTACGAAAATCCTTCCGAGATGATCCTTAGGCGTACCTGTAAACGTATCAGCTGTATCGAGGTATACATTTTCATAGCGGAGAGCTAGACAGATAGATTCCCATATCCAAGGCCAACCCATATGCGTTAAGACTATCTTAAGCTCTTTAAACCTATGAGCGATAGGCTCTATGAGTAGAGGATAGCTATATGCTAGATTGCTACGGGTATTCCATGAGAAACCTGTATGTATCATAAGTATCGCACCGATGCTCTCTAACAGTTCGTATACAGGGTATATCCGCTCGTCATCAGGTCTGAAACCTTGAAGAGCTGGATGTAGCTTAACACCTTTAAACCTACGTTTATCGATATACCTATCGATCTCATCTAAAGCTCCATCACCTTTTAAAGGATCCAACCCTATGAATCCTATGAATAGATCTTGGTACTCTGAAATCATCCTAGCTAACTCTTCGTTTCTAGGAAGCTTTACACCGTACCCCCTAGATAGATCTAAGCCTAAGATAACGGCTTTAGATACATCGAAGGATCTAAGCTGATCTACGAATACTTTTAGAGGTTGCAAGCTTGTCCTAAGTCCATATACATCGCGTAGAGCTACCGTCAGGTTAGGATCTACTCTATGAAGTTCCTCTACGTTAACCGGATGGACATGGAAATCCACTATCACTGCATAACACCCACCGTTTACACTACGATAGAAGCTGTAAGGTAATATTTATATCAAACTGCTGCGATGAGTATGTCCATCCCTATATCGATCGGAGCGTTCAGAAATGAGACAGCAAATAATCTTAGGATTCAATCCGGATATAAGATTTGAATGCGTTAAATGTGGATCCTGCTGCCGCATGGCTTTCGAGGATGTTATACCGCTCCAACTCTATCCGCAAGAGGTATCGAAAATCAGACGCATAGGGTATGGAAACTCTATCGTTTACATGGAGCATGCACATTATATCAGATCGGTTAACTCGCATTGCGTTTTTCTTACAGATGATGACCTATGTATGCTTAGAATTAAGCATGGATGGAGCCCTGTTAACTGCAGGCTATTTCCGATAACGGTTAGGCTAATAAACGATGCATTCATCCTAAATCTGAACTGGGATTATTCATCTAAGGTTGGATGTAGAGGTTTCGGTTCCGGTCCGACTATAGCCGAAAGATTTAAGGATATAGAGAAGCTTCTCCACGAGGTCGCTGAATACGTATACGGAAATATTTATTAGCATGTACCTTAAGGATTAATCCCACAATGTTCCCACTAGAGAACGTTAGGATACGGAAGGCTATATTGAACATGGATGCATATGAAACGCCGCGAGAGAGTAAAGGTGTTGTTAAACTAGATGCTAACGAGAATCCCTATGGCCCGTCTCCGAGAGTCTATGAAGCATTAATGCATAATTTGAAGGATCTATGGAGATACCCGTCTAGGGAGGAATATGGGAAGCTCGAAGAATTGATAGCTTGTAAGCTTGGGCTGGATGATGCTGGATGCGTAGTACTCGGCTCAGGTTCAGATGAACTTATAGATCTTACGATTAAGTTATTCATGGATCCTGGGGATGCTATCCTTACGGTTAACCCGAGCTTCTCGATGTATAAAGTGTACGCGAGTATAGCTGGGGGGCATATAGTCGAGTATACTATGACGGAGGACTATGTATTCGATATAGAGGCGTTCCTAGATGTATTGGATATGTTTAGAGATCGGATCCGGTTAATAGCTTTATGCAATCCTAACAATCCTACAGGGGGATGCATAGAGGGGGAGGACATAGCTAAGATACTAGGGTATGGAATACCGGTTCTGATAGATGAGGCGTACATAGAGTTTTCTAGGATCGGAACGACTATAGCTATGCTTAAAGATTACGAGAATCTAATAGTTCTAAGGACATTCTCTAAAGCATACGGGTTAGCTGGTCTTAGAATAGGGTATGCGGTAGCGAGTAGATGGATATCGGATAATCTGAGGAAGGTTAGATCGCCCTATAGCGTTAACCTTCTAGCTGTAAAAGCAGCGGAAGCTGCTATTCGAGATGATGACCACCTCAGAAGGGTGGTCGAAGCTATAATCTTGGAGAGGAGTAGATTATTCGACAGGCTTTCAAATATATCCAACCTTAAGCCATTCCCCTCTAAAACTAACTTCATACTAGTAGATGGAACGAAGCTAGGGCTTAACCCGGAGGAGTTTAAATCCCTACTCCTTCAGAAAGGAGTTTCGGTTAGGGTTTGGTCTAAACTCGGTATGCGTACGGGTTGTTTATTCCGTGTCTCTGTAGGTAGACCTAACGAGAATGATCTGTTCCTAAACGCTCTAATGGGTATAGCTTCAGGTAGGTGAGATAGTTGAAGATTAGGATAGCTGTACCTAATAAAGGTAGGCTTCGAGAGCCTACGTTAAACCTACTGAGGAGAGCAGGGTTAAAGGGGGAATACAGCGGTAGACTCCTCTATAGCCAGACTTCTAATCCTAACATAGAGCTCATATTCGCTAGGGCTATGGATATCCCTGGATTCGTAGCTTTAGGAGCCGCAGATCTAGGTATAACCGGCCACGATTACGTCGTAGAAGCTGGTGTAGAAGTCTTAGAGCTCCTAGATCTAGGATATGGGCGAGCTAGGATAGTAGTAGCTGCTCCAGAAGATTCTATAGATAGCCTTAGGGATGTGAAGCCAGGTAGCGTAGCAGCTACAAAGTATGTTAATATAGCGAAGAGATTCTTCGAATCTATAGGCTTAGAGGTATCTATACTCAGGATTTCTGGTGCTGCTGAGGTTACACCGTACCTAGGTATAGCTGATCTGATAGTAGATGTTACGAGTACAGGGTCTACGCTAGCTATGCATAGGTTGAGGATCCTAGCTGAGGTTATGGATACATCTGCTAAGCTTATAGCGAATCCTTCAAGCTTTAAGAGTAAACGCGAATTGATAGAGGAAGTACGTTTAGCTTTAGATAGCGTTATTAGGGCTGAAGGGATGAAGCTTATCATGATGAACGTACCGGATGATAAGCTTAGCTCAGTCCTAGCAGTGTTACCAGCTATGGCTGGACCTACGATAGCCGAGGTTAAAGCTGAGGTTAAGATGTGGGAGGTTTATACGGTGATCCCTGAGAGCGACCTATACCGCGTCATAAACGAAGCTAAGAAAGCTGGAGGTAGAGATATAGTGGTACTACCGATAGAACGGGTGGTACTCTAGGGGGTTACCGTAGTATGGATGTTATACCTTCTATAGATATAGAGGCAGGTATATGCGTTAAACGTCTACGTGGAGAGCCTGGCACAGGTGCTAAGATAGGTGATCCTAGACAAGCTGCGTTAAAATGGGCTTCTGAAGGAGCTTCAAGGATACATATAGTCGATCTAGACGGCGCCTCCATAGGTAGACCCGTTAACTTCGAAGTTATAGCCGAGATAGTGTATACCGTTAAAGTACCAGTACAGGTAGGAGGGGGTTTAAGGCTTCTAGAGGATTTCGTACGCTATATAGATGTAGGGGTGGATAGAGTTATAGCCGGTACGGTAGCATACGAGAAACCTGAGCTGGTGGAGGATCTAGTAGATTCCATCGGAGGGAGGAGGGTTATACTGGCGTTAGATGCGTCTAAAGGTATGCTTAGGGTTTGGGGTTGGAGGGTATCCACACTTATGGATATTCTATCTTACGCTAAGAGATTCGATCATATGGGGCTGGCAGGCTTCCTCTATACAAATATAGATCTAGAGGGTACACTTAAAGGCGTAGATACAGATACCGTTAAGATGCTAGTAGAGTCTCTAGATACGCCTATAATCTACGCTGGAGGTATATCCTCGCTTACGGATCTTTCAAAGCTTAGAGAGCTAGGTATATCTGCTGTGATCATAGGTAGAGCGTTGTATGATGGAACCTTAGATTTTAAGGAGGCTTTAAGGATATGCGTATAGCATCACTTAAAAGGGAGACTCTCGAAACAAGGATAGAAGCCTATGTGAATATAGACGGTACAGGTGAAGCCGATATAGATACCGGTATATCATTCTTAAATCATCTACTCGAGACTCTATCGCTATATAGTCTCATCGATATTAAGGTTAAGAGTATATGCGTAGATAGATTCGATAAGCATCACCTAGCCGAGGATACAGCGATAACTCTCGGTAGAGCTATAGATCAAGCGTTAGGCGATAGGAAGGGTATAGGGAGGTTCGGCTTCAGCTTTATACCCATGGATGATACTTTGGCTTTCGTAGCTGTGGATTTAGGTGGGAGGCCATACCTTAGATTCAAAGCATCGTTCCTATCCGATAGGGTGGGTGATCTACCGCTTAATCTCATTAGGCATATACTAGAGTCCCTAGCATACAACGGTAGAATAAATATGCATGCCAGGATACTCTACGGGTTGGATGACCACCATAAAGCCGAGGCTCTATTTAAAGCTTTAGGGATAGCCTTAAGATCTGCGGTGGAATATGACGATAGAGCTGCGGGTAAATGTATAAGTAGGAAGGGGGTTCTAGGCTAGATGTCTTTCAAACGTATAATACCATGTCTAGATACTAAGCTCGGCCTCCTCGTTAAGGGAGTAAGATTCCGCGATCTAAGAGTTATAGGTGATCCAGCTGAGAGAGCTAGGCTATATGAGGAGCAGGGTGCTGATGAGATAGCGTTACTAGATGTATCCGCTTCGCTCGAAGGGAGGGGGGTTATACTCGATGTGGCGCGAAGGGTGTCATCTAATGTAAGTATACAGTTGATCATCGGTGGGGGTATCCGAAGCATTGACCAGATCAGGATGCTTCTAGAAAACGGTGCGGATAAGATTTCCATAAACACTGCTGCAGTCGAAAACCCCTCCCTCATAGAGGAGGCTGCATCGCTGTTCGGCCGTCAACATATTATAGTGGCTATAGATGCTAAGAAGGCCTTCCTAGGTGGATGGAAGGTCTACATATATGGTGGTAGTAAGCCTACTGGTTTAGATGCTGTAGAATGGGCTGTTAGGGTGGAGGAGCTAGGTGCATCTGAGATACTATTGACGAGTATAGATGCTGATGGAACTAGAGAAGGATACGATATCGAGTTGACTCGTATGGTATCTGAAGCTGTAGGTATACCTGTAATAGCTTCTGGTGGAGCTGGTGGGCTTGAGCATATCTATAGAGTTTTAACGGATGGGATGGCTGACGCTGCGTTAGCTGCTTCGATCTTCCACTACGGTGAGTATAGCGTTAGAGATGTTAAATTATATCTTGCTTCGAGAAGTGTACCTGTCAGGTTGTAGTATGGGTAGATGGTTATGGTGATCGGCGTCTATATGCTATCAGAGGTAGATCTCGGTAGAGAGAGAATTCGTGGTTTAAACTACGAAATCGAAGAACATGTAAGGAAGATAATAGATGATGTAAAGGTTAGGAGGGATCACGCGCTTATAGATTACACTGAGAAGTTTGATGGAGTAAAGATTTCTAGAGATGAGATAGAGGTACCTAAGGAGAGTATACATAAAGCTCTACTCACAGTGCCTGAAGATTATATCGTTGCTCTTAAGGAGCTATATGATAGACTACTAACGTTTCATAGGATGCAGCTTCCCAAGTATTTCGAGCTGGAAATCGTATCGGGTGTTAGGCTAGAGTTTAGGTGGATACCATTGGATAGGGTTGGGGTGTATATACCTGGAGGTTTGCATCCATATCCTTCTACGATTCTTATGGCTTCAGCTCCAGCTAGAGTTGCTGGTG
>JAWCGL010000023.1:0-2939 GCA_038857155.1 Bathyarchaeia archaeon | reverse complement strand
GCCTAAACCTAAAGGGCTAAATCCGTATCTGTTAGCAGCCTTCGCTACGGTAGGAGTAGATAGGGTATTTCAGGTAGGAGGTGTTCAAGCAGTGGCTGCTATGGCCTTCGGTACTGAAACTATACCTAGAGTCGATAAGATAGTGGGTCCTGGAAACGTGTATGTAGCCACAGCTAAACGTCTACTGTACGGTATCGTAGGGTTAGATGCGCCTACAGGTCCGAGCGAGATAGTCGTGTTGACCGATGGATCGACTAAAGCGGAGTATGTAGCTTTAGATCTGATAGCTCAACTAGAGCATGGCCCTGGTAGTAGGGCTATACTACTGACGCTATCTAAGGATTACGCTCTTGAAGTAGCTAGGATCGTAGAAGGCTATCTTTCAGGTATACCTGAAGGATCCATATTTATCGATGGGTTGGATATATTTGTCGCATCCGATCTCGATGAGGCTTTAGACTTCATATACAGCTATGCTCCTGAACATCTAGAGGTGCATCTAAGGGAGCCTCCTGTAGATCTACTAGAGAGGTGTCGAAGCTGTGGGACGGTATTGATAGGTAGCTTTTCATCAGCAGCTCTTTCAGATTATGCTACGGGAGGAAATCATATACTACCTGTTAGAGGATCCGGTAGGTTCTCATCGGCACTCTCGGTATACGATTTCATGAAGCATATAACCGTTCAGAACTTATCTTACGAAGGATTTAAGAGGATCGCTAAAGCAGCTATTAAGCTTGCCGAGGTTGAAGGTTTTAAGATGCATCGTAAAGCTGTCGAATATAGGTTGGAAGGTGAATCGGTCTGAGTTGGAGTATACTGGATGAGCTGTATAGGGTTCTAGAGGATAGGAGGAATAACCCTAAAGACGGCTCTTATACATCGAAGCTTATAGCGGGAGGTATCGAAGCGATACTCTGTAAGATAGGCGAAGAAGCTGAGGAGCTTGAAGAAGCTGCTAGAAACGGTGAGCATGGAGTGGTTCACGAAGCCGCAGACCTTATCTTCCATACACTAGTTCTACTCGTCTATAAGAAGGTGCCGTCTGATGCCGTACCCTTAGAATTTATGAGGAGGAGGCGTTAGAACCCCCTACGGGTTAACCCATAGGATTTTAAGTTTATACTCAGGAGGGTATGGATGGATGAGGTTAAGGGTGGAAGATGCTGAAAGGATAGCTGATAGAGTATGCTTCAGACTCGGAGGGTTTATAGTAGCCATAGCTCAAGATGCGTGTACAGATGAAGTCCTTATGGTTGCTTTCATGAATAGAGAAGCTTTGATAAAAACTTTAACTACAGGGTTAGCTCATTACTGGAGCATATCTAGGGATAGGTTGTGGATGAAAGGGGAGACCTCAGGTAATATACAGAGGGTTGTCGATATAGTCTTCGATTGCGATTACGATACGATACTTCTTAAAGTCGAGCAAGTAGGTGTAGCATGCCATGAAGGCTTTAAGAGCTGCTTCCACAACAGGGTCCAGCCTTAGACTCCGATATCTAGCTCAAACTACTATACCTCTATAGGTAGCTCTTCCTCTGTCAACGTTACCGTTCGTCTCTCCTCGATCCTCTCTATCTGCCCATCTCTTATCCATGCTATACGATCAGATACATCTATCATCTTAAGGTCATGCGTAGCACATATGACTGTTACACCCTTCTCAGCTTTAAGCCTGTATAGAAGCTGAACTATAGCGAAGCCGGTCGTTAGATCCAGGTTCCCTGTAGGCTCATCTGCCAAAACTATAGCCGGGTCGTTAGCTAAAGCTCTAGCTATAGCAACCCTCTGCTGCTGCCCGCCAGAAAGCTCGGTTGGTCTATGCTCTAAGCGATCGCCTAAGCCAACAGTCTCTAGAAGCTCCCTAGCCTTCTTCTCACGCTCCTGTTTAGTTTTACCTGCGAATATCATCGGAAGAGCTACGTTATCTAGAGCGGTTAGTACTGGGATTAAGTTGAACGTCTGGAATATGTAGCCTATCCTATGGCATCTTAGCCAAGCCTTCTCTTTAGGATTCATCTTAGCGATATCCACATTCTCTATGAGTACACGTCCAGAGGATGGTACATCTAGTCCTCCGATCATATTGAACAAGGTTGTCTTACCAGATCCGCTTGGACCCATTATAGATATGTACTCGCCTTTACCTATATCTAGGTTGAGCCCCCTTAAAGCATGAATCTCCTCCCCTCTCAACAGATATATCTTACGTAGATCCTCTATCTTCACCACATATTCAGATGATACTCCCAGAGTGATCACCTCGGCTACAAGCTTATTTAACTAACAGCAATGATTATATAAAATTTTAACGTGAAGTCGAGAGGATACTAGGCTTGCAAGGGATATTCAGATTCGATAGACGGCTAACAGCTGAGCTTAGGGAGAGATTAAAGGAGCCGGTAGGTAGGCTTGTAGAAGGCTTACCCGAAGATAATATCGAGAGGATGAAGAACATCGTAGGTGAGGTTAAACCTGTAGCTGTAGCTGTCGTAGGCGATGTCGTATCCAGTATGGCTATAGCAGCGGGTATACCTGTCAAGATCTATGTAGCCGATGGTAGGGTTATGAGAAGCTTAACCGGGTTGAACATAGCTGGAAATGTCGATATCGTATTTAGAGCTAAGAATCCACCCGGCTTAATAACCGAGGAATGTATCGAGGTTTTAAGGGAGGCCGTTGAGTATAACGGATCTGTATGGGTTTGGATAGATGGGGAGGAGGATCTCACGGTGATCCCGCTTTCAATCCTTATGCCTATAGGATCTCTCGTAATATATGGCCAGCCCCATAGAGGCTTCGTAGCAGTCTATATAGATGAGAAAAAGAAGGAGGAGATGCTTCAGATAATGGATTCTATGGAGCCTATATAGTTAAATTCTTTAACCTGGATTCTCAAATATGGTTTCCGGTGGTCTTCGGTGAAAGTAGGTGTA
>JAWCGL010000022.1:0-11132 GCA_038857155.1 Bathyarchaeia archaeon | reverse complement strand
CCTCTTCGCTTTACTCTTTTTCTACCCCCCTTCTCCGCCTTTAGCTACTTCACTATTTACACTTTCGATACCCCTCTGTTTCTACTGGAAATCTGAGGAAAACGGTTCTCTCTAAGCTTTATTTCGAATAAAAGCTTTGTGAAGCTGTGAAGTCTAGAAGATTTGGAGATAAAGGCTTTTTCCTGATTTAGGCATTTCTACAGGCTTTTCCTCTAAAGGCTATTTCACTCAAGATTAATCTAGGGGGTCTGTGAAGATTGATAGTGATAGGAAGGGGTTGAAGACTTCTAGGTTTAAGATAGAGTTCCTAGATGAGGATGGTAGCCGTTTCACCATATCTATCGAAGGTAGTGTTTCTCGTAGTAAGATTACCCGTATACTCGATATGGTAGAGTTTATGGGATCCCTATCCGGTGAACCTGGAGTCGAGGAAGAAGTAGGTATGACGAAGTTTGAGAGGGTTAAGAAGATCGTAGAGAATAGATTTCAGGATTCATGGTTTTCTTCTAGAGATGTTAAGTTTGCGTACGAGGATGAGTATGGTGAATCCATACCGTTGAGCACTATATCCACATACCTACAGAGGATGCATAGAAACGGCTTCTTACAGCGTAGCGGCTCTCAGAATCAACATATATACCGTCTATCCGGTGTTATCAAGAAGTTCTAACATCCTTCATGACAATATCTCTAACCTCATCCCTCACCCAATAAACATATGAATTCCCCCTCCCCTCCCTCTCCACATATCCATCCTCATACATCTTCTTCATCAACCTAGCTATATGCTCCCTACTCTTATTCATGTGAAGCTGTATCTCCCTAACGCTAACCTTCCTCTCAGCTTCACTCAGGAATAAGAGCACACCCCTCTCCGTATCGTTAAGCTTCTCCAGGTTTACCGGGTAAAACTCCTTAAGCATGGCATCCCCCCTTTCCTTCTTAACATTACCGATACCATCTATACTGCTTACCTTCTCTACCCTCCTATATCCACCTCTATTCGATAGAAGGATGTTTAGAACCTTATTCTGTGCTTCTAAGCTAAACTTCAAACCTCTACTCATCACGGTTATCCTCCTATTTTGTTCATCTAAGCTATCTCTCAACCTAGCTATCTCGCTATATATCCTATCCTCCACCCCTCTATAATACTCCATAATCCTAGCCATGATCTTTGCTTCGAGATGCTCATATAGAATAGCTATCAAGGATACGCATACACCTAACACTACGGTTAAACCGAGTACTAGATCTATCACCTCTCCTCACCTATATCCTTCAAGAAGGATGATATCACATCTATCTTAGTGATTATACCGACCATCCTTCCATCCTCCTCTACTATCACAGCCGGCTCCCCCCTACTAAGTATAAGCATAACCTCCTCCAATAAAGTATCAGGTGATACCGTCAGAAACGGTTTCTCCATAACCTTGAATACTTTCTGCTCGAAGAATTCGCGTGGATTCCTCTCGAAGACTAGCATCCTTATCAAAGATGCTTCATGTATACTCCCCACCATCCTCCCATCCCTCTCCCCAGGAAGCTGGGATATATCGTATGCCCTCATAAGATCTACAGCATCCCTCACAGTCTCGTCATACCTGACAGAGATCACATTAGGATTCATGATATCACAAGCTCTATTCTTTACATTAGTGTAACCGCTGAGTACGTTCAATACAGCCTGTAGCGTGGAGAGTTTAGGATCTACAGACCCCCTCTCTATCCTAGATATAAGCGATTGACTCACACCTGCTCTCTCAGCTAGCTCCTTCTGAGTTAACCCTGCCCTCTTCCTCAGCCTCCTGATAGCTTCACCTGTAGGTATCCATATAGACATCATAGTTACTAAGGATAGATATCACGTTTCTACTCTTAAGTTCTTTTACCATACAGTTTTAACCGGGATCACATGTCATATGATGGATTCGAATCATAGATATGCAGCTTTCCGCATGCATCCCCATCACGATATTTACATATATGTGACATCATAACGCTCCCCCATCGATACATCTACCTATAGCTTCCATAGGATTCTGCTCGTCTAGCTTGTGATAGGTTTAAACCTACCAGGTATACAAAAACGTATACGGAATGGAAGCTCTCGCAGACCGCGTAAAGGATGCACTCCTATCGCTACTGCAAGACCCTATGGTATCTTTACTCTTAGAGAGAAGCGGTATTACGAAACAACAGTTTTCAGCATTAATAGTGGATATTATAAGTGAAAATCTAACTGATAGAGATCTAACTTATGAAGATAAAGCGGGTTGTATGCTTAAACCTATATCTAAAGGTGCATACAACCGGGTTTTAATTCAAGCCCGTCGAAATATTACTAAATCTTTCTTCACCATATTACTTCTAAGCTATGTAGGCCTACTGGAGGATTCGCAGATATCTAAGCTTATAGAATTAGGGGAGAAGCTTAGATCGATCGTAGAGATGTATAGGAGGGGGGGTGTCGATCGATCTGAAATCGGTAAAGCTGTAGCTAGACTAGCCGAGCTGATAGAGAGTTACACGTATCATCGTCGATCCACGTGATATCCAGATACATGCTACATATCCATCGATGTGATATCACATCTTTTTCCAATCTTCAAGGTGGAATCCACCATAGCTTTCACGTTTTCGATCGGTGTACTATACGGTACTTCGCATCCGGAGCTCACTATATAGCCCTGCAACCCAGCTTTACGTATACACTCTACTACCTCTCTTTCGATATCGTTTGGTCTACCTAGTTTGAGTAGCGTCGTGCTTACATTCCCCATAACGCATACATCCTTAAGGATACTCTTAGCATAGCTTAGATCCACAGGTGTATCCACTTCGAATATCTTGATCTTAAGCTTACCTATAGATGCGAGCATCTTCGAAGTATTCCCGCATATATGTAGGGAAGGTGTAGCATCCCCCCCTATAACCTCCAATATACGGTTTATATACGGGGATAGATGTCTTTCGAATACATCTGGTTTAACCATGCTGGAGGTAGGATCTGCTACGACTATAACGTCGCATCCGCTTTCGATCTTAGCTTTAGCGAACGATATGGATGCTCTACATAACGCCTCCATAAGCTTGCTAAGCCTATCAGGCTCGAAATACAGATACCTGAACGTTTTACTACTACCTAGTAGTAGCGTTGAGAGCGTTAGAGGCCCGGGTACATAGCTTAGCACCGGTACCTCCCCTCCGATAGCTTTACACACCCTCTCTATAGCTTCCAAGTGTATAGGCATACGTCCATCCAGCCATGGATCAGGTAGGGGTAATCTATCTATATCATCTACATCTCTTAATATAGGTTTAGAGACTTTCGGAAGCTCCCCCTCAGCCCCCTCTAATACAGCTCCGAACGCTTCAGCCAGTATATTGAAGGATGCCTCCCATCCGACATAAACCCCCTCGTATCCAACCCTCCTCAACCCCTCGATAAGCGAATCAGCCATAAGCTTCGCATCATATGCAGGCCTCCTCAAATCTAAGCCTAGCCATCCTGCTACACAGTAGGTTGCTTGAGGTATAACCGGAGGTCTATCGACGGCTACTAGATCTAAGCTCTTATAGAATCTATCTAGAGGTTTCATCCTACCGATATACAATCCTAGGCTGTAATCTATAAAATTTATAGAGCCCCATACCCTATCGTTAGGTTAGGCTCCTTGAAGATTAAACCGCTTATACCCTATCCAGCTCTCCTACTAGAAGATTCTATCAGAGCGTTGGTTATAGCCGATCTACATATAGGCTGGGATATAGAGCTATCATCTAAAGGCATACATATACCATCCCAAACCTTCAGGCTTAAAGCTAAGCTTAGGGAGATAGCCGGTAAAACCGGTGCAGATATACTATTCATACTCGGTGATGTTAAGCATACGATAGCTTCGGCGGAGCTATCGGAGTGGAGGGATATACCGGATTTCTTCGATGAAGCTCTCGAGCTTTTCGATAGAGTTGTAGTGGTTCCAGGTAACCATGACGGCGGGCTGGAGCTTCTAGCTCCTAGAGGTGTCGAGATAGCGGATACTAAGGGTATACTCTGGAGCGGCTTCGCTTTGATGCATGGACATACATGGCCGAGGCTACACCTCCTAGAAGCTAAAGTTATGCTGATGGGCCACCTCCACCCTACGATCTCCTTTAGAGATTCCTTCGGTTTAAGATTCTCGAAGCCTGTATGGCTACGTATACCTTTCGATAGAGATAAGCTTATCAAGATATATTCTCGGAGGCTTAGGAGGAGCGTGGAGGAGCTTAGGGAGCTCGTCAGGGTGGAGAAGCTTATAGTACTACCTTCGTTCAACGACCTCTTAGGGGGTCAGCCTGTGAATAGCATGGGGGGATCCGATGAGCTTCTAGGACCTATACTCAGATCTATATCCGTCGTACTAGATGAAGCTGAAGTATATATCGTGGATGGGACTTACATAGGTAGGTTAAGCTTCCTGAGAGCCTTCTAGGCTATAACCCTCCCTCCTAAGGATGCTTCTAGCAGCTATTATACCTGATATAGAGGCTTGCATAAGGCTTCTCGTAACCCCGGCTCCATCACCTACAGTGTATAAGCCTCTCACCTCTGTCTCAAGCTCCCTAGAGAGCTTGAGTCTAGAGCTGTAGAATTTAACCTCCACACCGTATAGTAGCGTATGATCTGAAGCTATACCTGGTGCAACTTTATCTAGAGCATCCAGCATCTCCACTATATCCGTGAGATATCTGTATGGGAGTACGTAGCTTAGATCGCCAGGTGTAGCCGATTTAAGGGTAGGCTCGACTATACTCCTACCTATACGTTCAGGTGTCGATCTACGCCCTCTACGTAGATCCCCAAGTCTCTGGACTATGACTCCTCCGCTTATGATGTTAGCAAGTCTAGCTATATATTTGCCGTAGGCTATAGGTTCTTTAAACGGCTCTGTGAACATCGTGCTCACGAGTATAGCGAAGTTCGTATTCCTAGTCTTATCCTTGAAGTAGCTTTCACCGTTAACCGTTATTATATCCTCGTACCTCTCTGTTATAACCCTACCGTAGGGGCATACGCAGAACATCCTAGTCTTATCGTCGAACTGCTTAGAATAGTATATGAATTTAGGCTCGTATAATATATTCGTAAGCTCCTCCATTATAGCTGCAGGAACCTCCACCCTAACCCCTAGATCCACGGGGTTGGAGGTCATATTCAACCCGAGCCTCCTAGCTTCGTTCACAAGCCACTCCGAGCCGCTCCTACCTGGAGCTAAAACCACATATCTACCGTAGATCTCGGAGTCCCCTATAGATACGCCTACAACCCTACCGCTATCTACGAGTATACTTTTAACCTCTACACCTGTAGCTATATCCACCCTACCCTTAAGGTACGTATACATGTTCCTGAGAACTTCTAGACACTTCTCAGTCCCCATATGCCTAAGCCTGACAGGTATCAACGTTAAACCTGCGAAAGCAGCTTTACGGCTTATCCCCTCCATAGCATCTAGATCTGTCCCATAGAGCTTATCGGGTGCACCAAACTTAAGGTAGATGCTATCAACTTTTTCAGCAAGCTCTGCTAAGACACCTCTATCTACATACTCTGGGAGCCATCCGCCAACCTCCGTGGATATATGTAGCTTCCCATCGCTGAAAGCTCCAGCTCCACCCCATCCATATAGTATGGAGCATGGATCGCATACCCTACTACACTCTAAACCCCTACTAGCAGGGCAAACCCTCCTATCTATATCCAGCCCTCTATCGAGCATTAGAACATCCAATCCACCATACTCTACAAGCTCTAGGGCGGTGAATATCCCAGCTGGGCCGCATCCGACTACTATAACATCGTAACAGTCTTTCAAGGAGCCAAAGGTAGAATATGCTTCATAGATAGGCATATAAATCTTCTGAAAGCTGAGAGGTAGATCCCATCCATCACCCATCCCTAAGGTCTAGCTCAACGTTCTGATCTGCTACCCCTAATTGTGAGAATGAAGGCTAAAGATATGTGGGAGCTTATGAGGAGTAGAGGGGTCGGAAGGCATCTACGGTGGAATAAGGATGTCTTGTACGATGCCCTATAGATAGAGCTACGCCTAGCTTAACAACCCTCTGGGACCGAATATCTACAACGGCTTAGTTAGATACTTCTTCTCGATCTTCGCAGCTAAAGCCCATAGATTCCCCACCCTGATCCTCCCGGCTATGGAACATATCATCAGTCCATCCAACCTATCTATGCCATACCTCTCCTCAATCCACACCACCAACTCTAGAAACGCTATCCTTACAGCATCCTCAAAGCTTCTCCCAGAGCTCGTAGTCACGACGCACATCATCTCCTGCTCACTCTCTATCCTCGGCCATCCTAAATTCCGATCGGAGATATCGATCTTGAGGGTTATCTCAGCAGGTATCTCGACCGCTGTGCCGGAGACCTCTCCATCACCCTGTATCGCATGCGCATCCCCGACGTAGAGTAGAGCACCTTCATGGAATACCGGGAGGCTTACCCTACTCCCAGGACAGATATCTGGTATATCCATGTTCCCGCCGTGTCTACCTGGGAGGAAGCTTGAAGATGCACTCTCAGCCTCTAGATGAGGAGCTGTCCCTATAGTACCGACCATAGGCTTATAGGGAAGTTTTATCCCGTCGAAGAGGACCATATCACCCTCTATCCTGCATATCTTCGTCCTATACGGGAAGGCCGTTCTCATAAACCTCAGTATAGGAACCTCTGTGAGATATCTCTCAGTAAATTCTGAGAAGTATATCGCACCCTGAGCTATCGTCGGCCTGATATCCTCTATAGCCACGGTGATGGATCCGCCAGGCCTCGCTCCCTCTACGTATATAGGCCCTACTAGAGGGTTTCCGAAGGGGATCCTACCCCTATCCCTCACATCGCTCGGCTTCCTTATCTGCCCGGAAGAAGCGTCTTCAACCTCGACTACGATCGACTCTCCAGGCTTTACGTATGCTACCGGCTTCTCATAAGGGCTTAAAGTATACCTTAAACCTGTATTTTTGAAGCTAACCCTCTTCAAGCAGACACCCCCATATCCTCCCTCATGCTAGGTTGACCCCCCTAATATGAAGCTCTCCATCGACGTATAGCCTCATATCCTCTAAAACTGCCGACGGAACTTGTAGATCCTTCATAGTCTTTAAACCGGGAGAAGCGTTTAGGACCTTAGGTATAGAATTCACTATTATAGCGGCTGTCCCGATATCGCCGTGTATGCATGGAGCTATCCTCTCACGGATCGTAGGGGTACCCTCCATATCTATCGAGTCGTATTCCTCGCTAGCTCCGATATACGCTTTGAAATCCAGGATTATCGCAGGTTCACCTCTATACACCCCGTAGGCTACCTGGCTCAACCCTGCTACCGATCCAGGTTTAACCGTGATGAAGCTACTACTTACCTCCCTATCGGCTACTATAGGCTTAGCAGGCTCCTCGACTATCTTATCTAGCCTCCAACGTAGAGCGTCAGCTATCAAAGCTATAGATTGTCTAAGACCTACGTGACCCGTTATCTCACCCGAAGATATCTTCCTTCTAAACTCATCTAGGGTCAACCCGGCGCCTATCTTCCTCTGGAACTGTAGCCTACGCTTCCCAGCATCCATAACCCTTTCGACACGTATACGCTTAATATCCTGACATACAGCAGTCAAAAATATCACAAGGGTGTCCATAACGAATCCAGGATTTATACCAGTACCTAGAACCGTAACGTTATGCTTCCTAGCAAGCTCATCTAGATTCTTCGCAAGCTCCTCATCTACGATATACGGATAGGAAAGCTCCTCGCATGTAGATATGACATCAAGGCCACGCTCTATCAACTTAACTATCTGAGGATAAGCTCTATCAAGAAAAGATGTAGTAGCATGTATAGCTACATCGGCATCCACGTTAATTTCATCTATACTCCTAACAACCATCACACCAAGCTTCTCGCCAACCCCTACGACATCCCCCAGATCCCTACCAGCTTTATCAGGAGCAGGGTCTACAGCTCCAACTATACTAACACCAGTCTTCCTCAATAGCAGTCTAGCTATCTCAGAGCCTATAGCACCGATACCCACCAATACAACCCTAACCTCCGGATACCTAACCTCGCCCACGGTATCCACCTCGACACAGTATACAGCATCTACAGTATCAACCATATAAAACTCCACTCCCCATCGCCGATCGCAGAAGATCTAATACACCGGGTAAAAATCCTTATATGGAGAGGAAACTATAATCCTCGATAGACGTCTAGGGGGGCCGTAGTCCAGCTAGGTCAGGATACGCGGCTCGGGCCCGCGTGGTCCGGGGTTCGAATCCCCGCGGCCCCATCCCCCATCGCTATGGCTATCTATGCTTCATGAAGAGTCTAGCTCTGAATAGTATCCCATCAGCTTATCAGGATTTTAATAGACTATACCGTAGAAGTACTCGCCCTTACATTTCTACCCAGAGATTTTGCTGGCTTCAGATTTGTGAAGGCTCTATATAATGCCTTCTCATGGAGCTATCCTGTAATCGGAGCCTTAGATACGGCTTCCCAACCCCTATACGGTATAGATTGGGTGAATGCTTTCCATACCGATTTGAATTCGCAGATGCGGGTTTATGGTGATGGTACTTTTATTCATCTTTATCGTCGAGGTGATTTTAGACATATATAGCCAAATTTGCATGTATATTCTTCACAGATTCTTCCACTATGCTATCACGATATATGGTGAGAGTAATCCTCCGATAGATTCTGTTAGGAGATTCTTTGAGAAGCTTAGAGCTGCCTCAGATGGATGTAAAGCTGACTGTAAGCTTTCCTCGATAACCCTTTCCCAAGATTGCCCTGGATGAAAGAATTGTATGCCGAGGGGTCGAGTATGAAGGGTTAGGAGAGGGCCAGGCTAGGTTTCTACTGACGTAGATATAGGTATCATCAAGATTATTTAGAAGCTTCTACCGATAGCTCGATACTGGTATACATAGATGAGGCATGGTAAGGTAATCTTCTATGATTAGCGATCTCAAACTTATCGAAGAAACTTTACGGAAAGGTTGGTTATCCCACCAGACTATAGGGGGTGCATATAGCGTGATATTCGATTTGCTGTATGAACCCCTATCAGATATGCCTCCTGGTTAGATTGTATCAGTTCTAGAACTATATCTAAACTAAGACTTGTACTTAAAGTAGGGAGAGTGTACAGGGATCTGTAGGGTCGAAATCGGTAGGCGAGAAATACCCGGATTCGTAGGCACAGCAATACTATTGGATTATAAAAGCTATAATGAATGAGATGCTGAAGATGGGGGTATCCTCGATGTTAAGATTTAACTCCCCCTTATCAAGTATATCTAAGGCTGATCGATATGGTTAGTATCGATAGATGGGTATCTAAGCTTAGAGAGCTGTTCGATCCTGGTAGGATCGAGGAGGCTAGGGATAGGATGTCCTCCGCCTGGAATTTCAAGCATGTAGATCGTCCACCAATATCTATAACAGTGCCTCCACCGGAGCCTTGGCCTTCCTTCGAGTATTCTGAGAGATTCTACGATCTAGATAAGATGCTCCTCCACCAGCTTGCCTATGCGTATTCGCATTACCTCCTAGGCGATGATGGGATACCATGCGTTAGAGCTGATTATGGTACGGGTATAGTGGCAAGCGGTTTTGGAAGCGAGATAATCGTACGTAGAGGTTTAGATCAGATGCCTTGGGTTAGGGAGCCTATACTGAAATCCGATCCACCGGATCTATCTGAGCTTAGAGACCCGGATCCGTCTAGCGATGGATTGATGGCTAAAGCTCTGGAAGCTGAAGAGTATTTCCTAGAGAAGCTTGACGGTACAGGCGTATCTGTATATCTATGCGATACTCAGAGCCCTATAGATACGGCATACCTATTGAGGGGTACGAAGCTCTTCAAAGACTTCTACATGTATCCCGACTTCGCAGAGGAGCTACTGAATAGAGTAGCCGAAGTCTACGTAGAATTCTCTGTGATACAGAAGAAGATTATAGGTGAACCGCTAGATAGAGGCGTGCATGGATCGCCGAACGTATGGATGGCTAGAGGGGGTGTGAGGATATGCGAAGATGTAGCCGTAATGCTATCGCCAAGCCTATACCGGAAATTCTGTACACCGGCTAACAGGATATGCCTAGAGCCGTTCGATGGAGGTATGGATCACTTCTGCTGCAGCAACGTTTCAAACGGAAAACAGATACTAGGTGAAATCCTATCGAATCCATATATCAGAGCATTCTTCCTCGGCAACCCATCCAGATTCTACGATTTCGAAGAAACCCTAAAGCTATTCCACGGTAAGAAAGTCTGCTTAGTATGGACCGATGGGCCTGGACAAAACCAGTCTATCGATAACTGGGTTAAAACAATGACGGATGCTATGGATAGGGTAGGAGATAGGACAGGAGTGATATTCTCTATAACCGTAGAAGATTTCGATAGAGCAAGAAAGATAATAGAAATATGGAATGAATCGTTTCGATAATAATCGAGTAGAAGTAGAGAAATCGGTTAAAGGCTATGTCCAACTTAGGGAGGTATCGCTACTTCAAATCTAATGTATCTAGATAGCTGATATTACATAGAATCATAGCTATCCATGCCCCCCTCAAAAATTTAATATACCCCACATACGATTAAATAATATTTAGCCATGTCTGGAAAACCTGTGGAAATAGTCGTACGTCCATCAGCATTCATCATCGGCGCAATCCTAACAGCTCTAGTAACAATCTTCATACAATACATAGCGTTATTCACACCTGGAGGAGTTCTCTGGGGGTTGAATAGCGAGGCATGGAGCAATAGCTGGGTTGGAAGCATGAGCTTCGTACTATTCTGGCCTCTAGTCATCTCCGTTCTAGGAACGCTATTATCGAGAGTAGGTGTAACTAAGCACGAATTAGTAATCATATTATCTATGATATGGGTTACATGGCTTATACCAAGCCACTACGGTATAATAGGAGTCCTTACAATGATGGGTACTGCTAGGCAGATACCTGCTTTTCATCGATGGAACCTTGAGTATCTTAAGCCTTGCCATTGGCAGTGGGGCCCCGATCCATTCAACGATAAGC
>JAWCGL010000021.1:0-11194 GCA_038857155.1 Bathyarchaeia archaeon | reverse complement strand
CTAAACGTTATCCTCACGATGCACACCCCTAGATCGGTGGGTTAACTTTGATAGGTGATGAACCTATAAGCATATCCTCGGGTATAGGATAGTTGCTGAGTTTAACCGTATAGAATTCTTCGAACCTCGGTTTAACCTCTCTGATAACCTCTTCGATCCTATCCTCCGGAATAGCTACATCAACCCATATACTACGACCAGGGGTATCTTCTACAACCTCACCTTTAACGACGACTATACGTCCACCCTTGATAGTGTAAGCTGCTCTCCTCAACGCTTTTCTAACCATACGGTAATCTACCGATGGATCGATCTTCCTAGGATCTATATCGTATACAGCTATATCGGCGTCAGCTCCTACACCTAGATGGCCCTTCCTCTTCAAACCTAGAAGCTTAGCCGGTGCAGCCCTCGTAACTATAGCTATATCCGTAAAGGTATACTCCCTATCTATAGATGGGAGAACCGTATACTTTAGAGCTTTACGATTAGCTTTCTCCATAACCCTACTCCTAGCTTTAGAGCTCATAAGCCAAGATGTAACCCTAGGATACGCTGTGAACGGTCCACCATTCGGATGATCGGTTGTAAGGCACACCTTCCACGGGTCATCTATAAGGAGAGCTAACTCTAAACCTACAGCCCATTGTATCGTACCTACATAGCTTCTACGACTATACCTAATAGGGACTACTCCTGCGCCTGTCTCAACTTCTACATCCGCGTTAGCCCATTTACCTGCTAGCGACTGGAATAACCGGAACTCCAGTGGGCCATCCCCCGTCATAGTCGTAGTATCGGTGAATACGACTTGCCCCATATCAAGCGTTACATGATCGACAGAGTTCACATACTTAGCTATATACTCGGCTCCAGATCTAAGCGTAGTCCACGTCGATCCTGCGTAGCCTGAGAACTGACAGTGAGTTATATGTATTAGAAATCTACCTCCACCGAAGGTTTTTCTTATAGTATGAGCAGTCCTAAGGGTGGTCCAACAGTTGTTAGGCATACCTAACCTGTTGACGTGCACATGTATAGTGTGTGGGAGATTCAATATAGAGCTCACTCTGCATAAACCTTCTACGATTTCCCTCGGAGTTATACCGAAGTATGGCACTTGATCGTCTAGATCGTATACGTTTCCACCCCAACCCCACGCCTCCACGCCTCCAGGGTTCACTATTTTGATACTATAGCCCTTCACAGCTTTCAGAAGCCATGCAGCGTAGATCGCAGCATCCTCTACACGATTCTGACTGATGAAATCCATGATAAACCAGTTATTACCCATAACCGTTAGAGCAGCTTTATCGATTATAGGTATATCGTTGAGCTCCTCCCATGTATGCTTCTGCTTAATCGGAGGCGAAGCCGCCTCGAAAACCGTAGTATAGCCCATCCTAGCATACCTATAGCCTATAGCTTTAGTCGAAGGTACGGTATGACCTACACCTGAACGGGTTACAGCAGTCTTGGGTTCATAGCTCCTCCTATGATCCTCTGGTCTTAGCAATCTACCTATATTCGATTTAGACCCAGCTATATGGCTATGAATATCAACCCCCCCAGGCATTACCAGCATACCCGATGCATCTATAATCTTAGCCCTCCTCTCATCGACATCCTCTACGATGGCGCCATCCTCGACCGCTACATCCATAACCTCTCCTTCGACGCCGTTCATCGGATCGTATACTACACCGTTACGTATAAGGAGAGCCTCCCTCAATCAAGCTCACCCCCTCACCCTCTCCAATATCATCCTTAAGATTTCCGCATCTGGTAGTATACCTTGAGGGGGCTTGACTATCTTCTTCAATCTAAGCGGAACGGTATCCATACGGTATGCAGCCCCCTCAGCTTCTATACCAGTATACGCTACAGGTATAGCTACATCAGATAGGTATACTGTAGGCGTGATCTTGGGATCCAACGCTACGACCGGGATATTGCTTAAATGCTCTAGGGTGCGTCTAGGTAGATGGGAGATAGGGTCGGATGCTACGACGAAGAATAGATCGCATTCACCTCTACGAAGTATATCTACAGCCGTAGTCTCGCCTGGAAGATACCGAGGATAACCTTGACTGAAATCGACGCTTACAGGGTATCCGGTCCTCCATGTGAATGCCTCGTTAGCCCCTGTAACGTTGAAATGCCCACGCATAGGCATCAAAACGAATTTCGTCTTAAAGTTGAGGCATCTAACAAGCTCTATAGCAGCCTCTATATTCTTATCCCTACCCCTACTCATAGTTAAACCTGTACCGAAGAATAGCACTCCGAACCTAGCTTCAACCATCATATCCGCAAGCTCTTCAAGTTTAGATGCAGGGATCCCACCAACCTCATCCACCTCTAGATCGAGATCTTTAACGAGCATCTTCAACGCAGATAGTACTTCATAATCATAGCCAGGCTTCACTTCTACGAATAGATCTGCTATCCTAGCGGTAGTAGTCCTCCTAACATCTACTACGACAACCTTACGATCTCTCCTACCACCGATAAACCTACCCCTAGCAGATACGCTATATCTAGCTATATGTCTAGGATGAGCTTCCAGTGGGTTGCATCCCCAGTAGATTATTAGATCCGCTCTATTCTTAATTTGACCTAGGGTTGCCGTTATCAAACCTAATTCCTGACCTGCGAGTATAGTCGGTCCATGGCAGACTATACTCGTATTATCTATAGCGCCACCGAGGAAGTCGGCTAAATCTAAACCTAGAAGTATAGATTCGCATGATGTACAAGCCCAACCATAGAATAGCGGATAACTACTATCCTTCAAAAGATTCGCTACAGTTTCGATAGCTTCACCTATCGAAACCTCTTTGGCTGAATCGAAGCGGCCTCTCTTAGGTTTGAGAAGTCTACCCTCATCCATATGGAGGAATTTCGACGCTCCTAAAGCACAGGCATTCCTAACATCCACTATCCTATTATCTCTAACAGATACTATCAGATCATCGCAGCAGCATCCACAGAATGGGCAGACTACATCCTCGATAGTATACTCAGCAGCCTTCTCCTCAACCAGGATGGAGGGTATAACCATAGAGGATCATACACCTCCTACGGATTCAATTATATCTCTAAGATCCTGGGGATGCTTAGTCGAAGGAGTTATCCACACCTCTAAGCCTTTCGATCTAGGTATACCGGTGCCCTCCGTATCTGGGGGTATGATTACATTAGCTATTACTCCATAGGGTATGAACGCCACGCCTCTAGGTATATCAGGTGACGGTGTAGCTTGAACCGTTACGGATCCATATGGGGATGATATATCGATGTACCCGCCTCTAGGTATACCTAACGCCTCCATATCCATAGGGTTCATCTCGCATGTAGATATAGCTTCACGATATTCGTCGAAGAATTTACCTACATCCTTAGATCTACCCTGCTTAATACTCCTACCCGTTATCAATACTATCTTCAACCTACCACTACAGCTCATACCTTCTAAACCCTTAACGGTGATCTACATATATTAGGTTTCCCGTTGAATCTATAGGAGATCCACTCTCGACTCATCTATATGTGCATAGACTATCTCCCCAAGATACAGTGTATGAAGATCATCAGAAGGATATGCCATAATCAGTATATCCCTAGGGATCTTATCCCTTTCGAGTCGAAACTTACAGCGTACTACGCATTCGTAGGTTATAGGGCAGTCTTGAATGATAGGCGCATCAACCCTAACGCCTCTTGAAGCTTTAATCTCAAGCTCAGATAGCTTATCATGCTCCCTACCTGAAACCGATCCGCAGTATGAAGCTATATCTCCCATACCTTTAGGAAGAATGTTAACCGTGAATACGCCTGTATCCTCAATAAGCCTATACGTATACCTACTCGGTCTAACGGCTACTATGAAGCATGGTCTACGCCATATAACACCTAGAAACCCCCATCCTATCGTCATGAGGTTGAAACGCTTCTCCCTCGACACGGATCCTAGGAGTAATCCCTCATCGTTCAGATGGCTATACACCCTATCTGCGTATCGAAATATATGCTCCATAGACATCGAAGACTAAATTAGATGTAGAGTATTTAAGCTTTGAATAGCTTCACGATGTTAGATTTAAGCGGTACACCTAGGATACGAGCGATAGGTGTACATTTAGCTTGTAGTAGGCATACTACTGGCTTACCATAGGTTTTCACATCCTCCAGGGTCTCTAGGTTGGCCATACCCTTCATGAATATGATATCTGACCCCCTAAGCTTCTCTAGAGCTTCCACCGGTAGCTCGCCTATTATCAGCCCAGATGTACCAGGTACGACTGTTAGAACTTCAGATGCGACTTCAGGTATACCTGCCTCCGATGCATCGTCTAACATAGCATCATTCTGATAGGGCTCGTTTTTAACCAGTACCGTAACTCTCCAACCCATATCCTCGAGGGCCTCTATCAGTATACGATCAAAAACTATCTCACCTGCGTTATCGCATACGTAGACTATCCTACCACTACGCTTGCATACTATATCAAATACACTCCTCGTATCATCTATGGCTAACTCGGCTCCGACTATATAGTCTAAGAGGTTATCGAGAAAGAATCTATGCTCCGATGCGCCTACATCTATCGTATTACCAACCACCGTAGATATACAAGCTCTACGGAAACGCTGATATAGATCGCTACTAGAATCGACCCAATCCTCGACTATAGGTCTAAACCTAGAAGCCGCATCGTTAGCCAGTCTCTTCTCCACAGCATAGGGGTCGTCGATACCTGTAAGCCTACGAACTAGACGGAAGAGCTTTGTAGCTATAACTGGGACACTCATATCCATCGATAGAAGCCTCGACATCTCCTCCAATAGGCACTCTAGACATCTACGTTTATTATCTAAGCTTAAGCTAGACGATAATATCTCCCTACCTCTAACGTTTACCAGGCATAGTATGCATTCTGGATGAGGCTTCAACCTACTTAGCCCAGATAAACCTGGCAGCCCTATAATAAACGTTTACAGTAGGGATCGAGTGGAGGATACCAGGTTATAAGTATAGCATCCACGGCGCATAAACCTCGGCTAGTAGGAGTATTATTAGCGATACTAACGGTATAGATACATTATCATCTATGAACCTAAATTCGAAATGTTCTACGATAGATGCTACAGCTCCAGCTATAGCTCCGGCTAACCCTAGTATAGCGCCTAACGGTACAGAGAGGAGAGCCATAGCTAGATTACCCCACCAAGATTTAGTCCTCCTACCATACATCTTATTTCTAACTATACCTGTGACTGCATCACCGAACGACATGAAAAGTACCGGTAGGACGCCTATCCAGAAGTTTCCGTTCGAGAGAAGCCAGCCTATAGCTATCACCACACCCCACATCATACAGAAGGATGTCTCGTAAACATTTTCTTCAACCTGGAACCAGTACATAAGCCTACCACTCCTATGCGGTATATAGGTTAGGAGTGCTAACGCTAACGCGAATATAAACGGTACTATAGGCGTCTCGAATAGAAGTGGTATAAATACAGCACATAACCCGCCGGCTAACATGTGTATAACCTTACGGTTATAATATACGGCTACGTTATGCTCCAAACCTTTAGAACGCATATACACGTATAGCTTCTTAGTGATAGCCAAAACCAGTGCTAGAATCCATACAAAAAGTATAGAAGCAGCTAGAATCTCGTTTAACTTGATCATATCTATCTATCGGATAGATCCCGGTATAAATATAAATCTTACCATAGCTCTCTAACTTCAGTCCGCTTCAAAGGCGCAGCCTATTCCTACCAATGTATACCGTCATAATATAAGCTACTATCAGATCTTATGGGGGATAGAAGTCTAAGGCTAGGAAGTTCCCTATATTTCTATCTTTCCGATAGACTGATAGATTACATAGATTATTATGCTATACGTTAAATCGAGGCTATCCATCCTGATCTATACGTATAGAGGTCTAGCTGCTTGGTATGCCTGCTAGGATAAGGTTAGCTCATCCAGAGCGATGCATAGGATGTATGAACTGTGTATTCGCATGCTCTAGAGAACTCTACGGAGGAATATCTTCACCTCTAAAATCCGCTTTAGCAGTCTTGTACGATACGCCTTCTAGGAAGTTTATAGTATCTATATGTCCTGGATGCGTAGATGCTCCATGCGTAAGCGCATGCCCCCATAAAGCTTTAACAGGGCAATCTGGAGGTGGACCTACGTTGATCGATCCTGAGAAATGTCGTTCATGCGAAACTAGGGATTGTATAGAGGCATGCGTGTTAGGAGTGCTATTCTGGGATAGCGAACGTAAAAATCCTATAATATGCACTCAATGCGGGGAATGCGCTAAATACTGCCCACATGAAGTCATAGTGTACAGAGAGGTTTAAGCTATGATGGATAATCTATCGAGAGTACTCTACATAGATCTATCCGAAGGAAGGAGCTGGGTTGATGATAGGAAGGAGCTATTCGAGGATAGGGTAGGTGGGCTAGGCGTAGCCGTTAAGCTATACTCTGAAAGATGTAAGCTTGGATCTGATCCGTTCGATCCTGAGAATCCCATAGTATTCGCGGTAGGGCCACTCAACGGCTTATATCCATCGATATCTAAGACTGTAGCTGTTTTCAAATCACCTATAACCGGGACTTATGGTGAGAGCCATGCCGGTGGGAAGCTTTCGATAGCGATAAGGATGGCTGGATATGGTGCTATAGTGCTTCTAGGATACTCTGATAAACCGGTTTTCATCGACATAGAGGATTCCAGCGTGAGGTTTAGGGATGCGAAGCCGCTACTAGGTCTTAGTAGCTTAGAGGTTGAGGAGAGGCTTAGAACGTATACGAGGGCTATGGAGAGTATAGTTAGTATAGGTTTAGCTGGGGAGAGGGTATGCTTCTATGCTTCGGTTAACGTGGATAGGTATAACTACTTTGGTAGGCTAGGCTTAGGAGCGATACTAGGTTCGAGGAATGTGAAAGCTTTGAGGGTTAGGGGTAGCGGCTCTATCAAGCCTAAGGACCCTGAGGGTTATAAGAAGATGTTCGAGAAGATTTATAGAAGGATGGTTGAGACAGATGCTATGGCTAAATACCATTATACAGGGACACCTGCTAATATAATGGTTCTAAACGAGATAGGAGCCCTCCCTACGAGGAACTTCAGAGAATCTAGGTTCGAGTATGCAGAGGATATCTCAGGAGAGAGGATTGGTGAGACTCTACTCGAAAGGAAGGTTTCATGCCCATTATGCCCTATAGGATGTATGCATATAGCTAAGCTTAGGTTAGAGTTTGCTAAAGGCTACGAGTATGAACCTATCGATGCATACTACAACTATGAATCTATGTATGCTCTAGGTACGAACATAGGTTTGAAGACGCCTATGGATGTATTGAGACTTATACATACGGCGAACCTATACGGGTTCGATACGATGCTTCTAGGAAATATACTTGCATGGATGACCGAAGCATATGAATCTGGGTTGATAACCGATAGCGATACGAAGGGTTTGAAGCTAAGCTGGGGGGATATCGATTCATACTTGGAAGCTGTTAAGCGTATAGCGTATGGTGATGGGGATCTATACATCTATGCAGCTCAGGGTTTGAAGCAGTTAGCCGATGTCTACGGTGGGAGGGATTACGCTATGCAGATTGCTGGCAACGGTATACCTGGATACCATACAGGCTATGCTTCGATACTAGGATTCCTTGTTGCTTCACGTCATTCGCATAACAGTAACGCAGGCTATGATATAGATCAGCAGGCTTTAAAAGGGGGGCTCACCGATGAGGAGCTTATCGATAAGATAATCGAGGAGGAGGATTGGCGTAACATCCTCGTAAGCTTAGTTGCATGCATGTTCTCTAGGAGGGTTTATAGCCAGGATGTAGTGGTAGATGCTCTTAGAACAGTAGGCTTCGATTATAGTGTGGATGAGCTTATGCGTATAGGGAGGGAGATATACATCGATATATACCGTGTTAAGTCTAACGAAGGCTTCGATCCTAGGCGAATATACGTACCTAGAAGGCTGTTCGAGACACCTTCAGCTTCAGGTATACTATCTGAAGAGAAGTTTAGAAAGCTTCTAGACCTATATATGGAGAGGAGGTTTAGATCCTCCAGTATTTAGCTAGGAAGCCAGGTATATCTGATGAATCCCTAGGTCCCACCAATACCTCCCATCCTGTTAGATCCTCCAACTCCCCTTTAAGCCTAGCAGCTAAGCCCGGTATAACTATCCTACGATGGGAAACCCTCTCCGCAACCCTATACTCCTTCATAGCTTCAGCTATCTTCTCAGCCGTAAGCTTACGTCCAGCTACAGAGGATTCTACCGATAAACCCTCGGTATCGACTACTAGGAGGTAGCAGTTGAGTCTAGCGGACTCTATATCCGAAGCTACCGTGAAGTATGTTAGAGCGAAGTTTGTAGTTACGAGGAGGGGCGATCTATCATCTGGAGATCCGAATACTTTTAACCCTGGTTCTACGCTTACAGGTTTAACTGGATCCGTATATAGATTCTCTCTAAGTATTAGATTCGGGAGTAGCTGCCACACCTCGATTCCATGGATTATCGCTATATCCGCGTATCTAGCTATCATCATAGCTGTAACCGTAGCCTCCATCCAGCTAGCCTCCTCTGGTTTACCTCTAAACTCTTCATCAGCCCATACAGCTGCGGGTATAGCTAGGAGCGGATAGCCTGATAGCCTATCACCCTGTCTGCATGCAAGCCATCTTAGAAGCGTGAAGCTATTCACTGTATAGGCTAAGCCTTCACCCACATACGTACCTGGATCTAATACAAGCTCATCTACACCTTCACCGTTCAAAGCTTTAACGATACCTCTAAGCTTAGCTAGATTCCCAGGAGCAGATGCTACCACCGGGCATCTATACATCCTAGCCAGCTCGGATACATCCCGCCAGTTATCCTCTGTAGCTGCGTATATGAGGGGCCTCCTATCACCAACCTTTAGCAACGCGGCCTCCAACGCTTCAGGATCTAAGCTACAGAGTATGATCGGTAGATCCGTAAGCTTAGATATCTTCTCAGCTAGATCCTGGAATCTAGATGGATCCCCAGATCTACATCTTAGTGCTAACGCGTTAAGCCTAAGCTCGCGACCTATATATGTGTAGCTGAAGCTTTCGATAAGCTTAACCCTAGATTCTAGATTCTCCCCATCGATATCATCCCATATATCGACGGCTACAACAGTAGGATTCATGTATCTAAGTTCATGTCTATGCAGTACGAGTTTACCCCCAACCCGAACCTCCTTACCAGAGGGACCGAAGGCTACCTCCAATACCGGTGGCCTCAAAACTTCTCTAAGCTGGGATAGGTTATCCCTATACTTATCCTCCTCGAATAATGGCGTACACTCTTCGAGCCTAGCTGTTCTCTCTACAAGCTTAGCTGCGAAACCTAGACATGTAGATATACCGCATCTACCGCAGTTAAGCCTAGGTAACAGCTTATATACATCCATAGGACTAATCTTCTTAGCCATTTAGCCATCTACACCTCCTCCAACCAATTGGGTATAGTTTTGACCGGTGCATCCCATCTACCGTATAGCCATGAAACAGTCTGCTTAACGGTCTTTATCGCTAGAGGATGCATCATTATGAATAGATCACATCCTGCTAACAGGAGTGTCAAAGCTGTAACAGTCTCCCAGATGGGGCCTCTAACCTCTCTAGGTCCGAGTTCAGGCGTTTTAAGCCATGCCTCACGTGCACCCCAAGCGTTACTCGTACCCGATAGCATGGGGAGAGCTAGCTCGCTATCACCCATAAGCCCTGCTATACGTATACGCTCCATAACTGAGAAGGCATACTCTATACCGTAGCCTAGAGGGGCTGATGTAGGATCTATGACTATACGTTCAGGTGGGAGAACCTGGAGTATAGCTCTATCAAGATCCCTCTGAAGGTTTAAATCTAGAGAAGCCCATGCTACCACGCTATGCCCATAACGCCTAGCAGCTTCAGCTATAGGTTTAAACCTATCTTCAGGTGAAGGTATAGAGCTTAGGAGAAGCCTCTCACCTTCGAAGATAGCTGCAACCTCTGTCAGAAGCTCTACATCCTTAACGGGGTCGCCTGAGCCTCCAACCATAACGGGGGAGTCTACAGCTTGAAGAACATTCTCCACAGTCTTCACAGCTTCCTTCACAGGTGTATCCTTTATCGATGGATCCGTACTGGTTAACTCGATGGTAACCATATCTGCAGCGAACCTATCTATGTAGAGTTTAGCCCATTCGGCAGGATCACCCATAGCATCGCCGAAGCTATCCTTCAAAGGTTTAGGTAAAGGGAGCTTCCAATCGAATACATCCCCTGAGACTACAGGTGGGTTCGGGTTTAAAGCTGAGAAACTATAGAACGGCATAGTAACCTCTCCGCCTATAACTATAACCCTATCCCTAGATCCACCTTCAGATCTAGTAGCTCCTATCCTAACTTCTGCTATACGATTCGTGAATACCGCTTCAGATTTAGGAAGCTCTTCGAGAACCTCTAAGGCTCTAGCCTCCATAGGCTTAACGGCTTCTAGTATAGGTCTAACTATCGGAGCCATACCGGTCACATCTAGCTGAAGCTCAGAAGCTTCTAGACTGAAATTCTCGAATTCTATCTCCTCAGATTCCGATAGAAGCTTTAGAAGCCATTCTAGGAACGATTCCCCTAGATCTCTTCTACGCATATTCAACTCTACTCACCAGTTTTAACCTTCCTAACGATAACCCTCCTAGCATAGATCCTAGTATCCTTAAGGGTTATCCTCAAGGATACGCCTGGTCTAACTGTAGGTACTACAGCTTCAACCGTAGGCGCTGAGATTACAGGCACTTCAGGTTTAGCTTCGACTGCTTTAACCTCCTCAACCTTAGCTTCAGCTATAGGTGCTGGTTTAGCTTCTTCAACCCAACGTTTAACTATCGGGTGGCCCTTCTCCTCCAACCACTTCTTAAGCTCATTTACATTCGATACATCCTTCTCCGTAGCTATCTTATCCAATAACCCATCCGGTATGAATCCCTTCACCCTCTCCTTAATAACCGATGGTATCCATACAACCCTCCCCCATCCGCCATCAGCTTGGAGGAATTTAGGGGATCTAAGATACTCTATAGATACACCGTGGAATCCATCAACCTGTCTAC
>JAWCGL010000020.1:0-11598 GCA_038857155.1 Bathyarchaeia archaeon | reverse complement strand
TGGCATGCATTATATAGGTTATCGATGTTATAGCGAACCCTATAGCGAATAGTATCCACTGGCCTACTACCGGTGGACCCCATGAACGCCAGTAGGCTACATACGTCGCTGCAGAAGCGTATGTCGGGCCTCTCTGCAGATAGTTGTTCGGTGCTCCTGTATAGTTGAATATCGCTAGGTTTAACGCTCCGAAGCGATGCCACATCCACACTATAACAGGGTATCCTACGGCTACACCTATTATAGTCGCTACTATACCTCCTAGGAACACGTACTTTGAATGTAACCCTTCGACGGACCCTATCTTGTATGCCTCCATAAGGGTTAGGCTCGGCGCACCCCTAGCTACAGGGCTCCACCACCATGGATAATCTGCTCTAAGTACTAGGAACCTACTCTTAGGATCGGCTATGAAGAACGGCGATAAAGGATCTGCAACCCACCACTCCCTAAGCGTAACGCTTAAACCTGGAGCCCAATAGTTATCGTTATACATATCTATAGCTAACCCATACTCTGCTCCAGCTCTAGCCCTACCCATCCAGAATAAACCAAACAACACCATGTATATATACCCGTACACTACCGGTAGATTCCCCTCGCTAGCATACCACCAAGTAACTACATACAGTGTAGCGAAGAATACCCAACCCAACAATATGTATCTATACTTCAAAGGCTCCCTAGCCTCTACCTCAGGCGGGGCTCTACCGAGCAAAGCCTTAACACCGTTGATAAACTCACCCCTGAAAGCTATGAACACGGGATAGAGCATCAAACCGAACATAGCGCCAGCAGGAAGCCATTGTGGAGACCCCCAGGTCCAAATCCACTTTGCAAACATGGGGCCTTGACCTAGGTTTCCCATCTGTATAAGGCATGCTATCCCATAGCCTGCGCCAGGTGTACCAGCACTATGAGGCTCCCAGAAGCCTAGGTAGGTCATTAGCGGAAACCAGACCCAATGCACCGCTATAGATGCTACGATAAAGCTGAATAACGTTTTAATAGGTATGAGAAACGCAGCTCCTATCAAGTATGCATCGAAGTTAAAGTTTAGGTTAGCGTTGGGCACTATCACGTAAGGTGTCAAGTCGTATCCTATAGACCACGGGTAAACAAGCGGTGTTAATCCTATTCCCGGTATTGTCCATCCCCAGTATTGGAATTGCGCTATGAATCCTACTAGTAGTCCTAGCCATAGCCATACGTTATCGAATATCCTACTTCTACCGTCTACCTTCTCGTATGCCATATCTATGAGTTTAGCCGCGGCGGTAGCGTATGGGAATGGCAGAGCCTCTATATCAACCCACTGCCTCCTCCACAACGTAGCGAAGAACGCGAACATAAGATAGTAGGATGATAGCCTCAGTATATTCCATATTATGGATTGGGTCCATGCATCCCATGGTACTGGTCCACCATACATCCAAGACTCCCACAGCCTATCGTTGAATGGATCAGGGCCCCACTGCCACATAACGCTCCTACCCCAATCTAGATTCCACTTATGGAATGCTGGTATCTGCCTAGTAGTACCAAGCATCAGAGGGACACGCATAATACCGTAACCTGTAGGTATTATCCACGCAACCCACATCATAGCCGTTATAAGAGCAGCCTCACCCCTCCTAAACACGTTAGTACCCCTCAAAGCAGCCATAAGAGAGGATACTAGCAAAGGCCAGAAGAAAGCAAAGATGATATTTCCATGCCATTCAGTACGCCAAGCTTCAGAAGTGAGAGGCCATACCCCTCCGCCTGAGCTGAATAGTGCTATGAAGGTCATGAAGAATACTATGAGGATGGTCGCTACGATGCCGGTAAGCCAAGCGATCGGGCGTATAGTAGCTTCTTCTGTTTTGGAATAGATGTTTTTCATGGGTTCCGCCGGCTATAATTTGCCTATTGTTAATGTATATAAAGCTTGACGTCTATAAATGTACATTATCGTTTCTTGTTATTTTTCAGGACTCTATAAGGAATGCTTATATATGAAAATCTTAGGTGAAAATAGGGAGGGGAGGTAGAATATAATGGCGGCTATTACTCAAAGAGAGAGGTTAATCTCTGCTCTACTCTTAGAGGAGCCTGATATTGTTCCAGTATCGATCCGTATCAAGAATATAAACTACTCTTGGATGGCTGAGATCGGTATACTCGATTATGTAATGGATAATTCTGATGTTATATGGAGGATAGGCCTTCCCGGTGCTAATAACTTCTTTACAAACTCCGTAAAAATACGTTTGGAGGAGAGTGTAGGATCAGATATCCGTATATATAGGGTTGACACTCCTAAAGGTAGTTTAATTTCTGTGAAAAGGAATACTATAAGCGGCAAGCCGTACGTTGGATCCTGGACTATAAAAGCATTCCTAGAAACAGATGAGGATATGGAGAAGCTTCTTTCAATACCTTACTCTCCCTGTATCCCAGACTTTAAACCATATCTTGAATGTAAAAAAGTTCTGAAAGATAGAGGTATAATCGTCGTAGAACTTAGCGACCCCGTCGGGTCTATTGGAGGCCTATTCCCTCTACGTCGATTTATCCAGTATTGTATAACCAGAAACGATCTTATCAAAGAGCTTTTAAACCTTATGTTTGAACGTATATACGATTACCTCGAAAAAATTCTTGAAAATAGTGAAGAAGATATGATAGTCGAGCTTAGCGGATGCGAGTTAGTTGCACCGCCATTCCTGCATCCAAAGTTCTTCCAAGAGCTAGTAGTCGATTATGATAGAAAGCTAGTTGAATTAATACATGAATATGGAGGCTTAGCTTTAATGCATTGCCATGGGAAGATAAGTAGGATACTTGAAAGTATAGCTTCTATCGGGATAGATGGTCTTCACCCCTTGGAGCCACCCCCCTCAGGCGATATAGATTTAGAAGATGCTAAAAAAAGGATCGGAGATAAATTCTGCATAATAGGTAACGTACAGCTAGATACCCTTGTTAGATGCGGGAAGGAAAAGCTCGAAAGAGAATGTAGGGACGCTATAAGAAAAGCTGCTCCTGGAGGTGGATTTATACTGGAGCCTACAGCGACACCACTACCTGATACCCCTATCGGAAATATACTAACTTTCATAAAAGCTGGGAGAATTAACGGACGATACCAACTCTAAATTATTAATGGAATAGTAGTATATCTGCTATGTTTTAAAAGCATATAGATTATATTGTAAGCTATTTTATCGATAAATTTAAGATTTCTCCTATTTCATCTCCGATACGATCTTCTCTATGAAGCCCGAATCCTCTCTTGTAGGCTCTGCTATCCCGATCATATCTGCTCCGAGTTGGAATGTTTTTCTAGCCGCTTCTACGCTCCATATATATCCGCTTACGAGTATGAATTCACCCGGATATCTTCTCTTCAACTCCTCTAGGAAGCTATAATCTGGCTTACCGTCTACGCCTCTTATATTGAAGTGTACTCCAACTAGGTCTAGATCCTCTATATAATCCATTATAGGGCTATAATCAGGTATAACCCTAGCTCTGAACTTAGCTATAACAGGCTTATCGATATTAGCGAATGCCTCCAGCCATCTGAACAGCTCGCTTCTATTCTCTGGTAGGACCATAGCTCTAAGTTTACCGATCCTGTAATATGGCTCGTATGTACCGTGGAAGTTTAGCTCGACTATATCTCCTCCAGCTTCGTAGAAGTATTCTGTAGCCTCCAACCCCCATTCAAGCTTAGGTGTAGCTAGATTCAAGCATACATATACATCGCCTAGTAAGCTTCTAACCTTAGAGCATTCGCTTCTAAGGAAATCTACGCATCCATCCCTATCTGGGGGTAGCACCGGTAGTCTATGTATGCCGAGGCCATAGGCAGGAGGCTCAGCTAGATATGCCCCGAGCTGAACCATAATGCATCCTCTACCCCTACTAGCGCAGAAAGCTCCATCGGTTACACCACCCATAGATGATACGAAGAATCCACCCCTAAGCTTACCGCGTAGACTGCTCCACCTGGACATATATACCACACCTTTAAGGTAGAGTTATCCTCCTTTATACAGCTTCCTCGCCATCTTATACTCCTCGCTAAGCTTAGATAGCTCATCGATAACCGATGGATCCCTAGATAGGATTTCGTCCACTAAGCTCAGATATCTAGCAACCCTTACAGTATCGGGGTTTATCCTCTTAAGCTTCCCACTTGATAGGACGTAATGCTCCCTATCTATCCTCTCACCGAGTATATACTCCGCTTCGTTAACGCTAGCATGTAGCGTAAAGCAATGTGGGCTTCCATCGATAGTAGCTACGATAAGCTTCCTCAGCTTAGAAGATCTGAAGATACTAGCTATCTTCCCGTAATACGTAGCCCCCTCCCTCTCAGGGCATGCTAGAAGTGTAACCCTATCCCTAGATAGCTCATCGAAAACCGTCGGATCTACTAGAGGTAGGCATGCAGAAGATATTAGGATCTCTGAATCTCTGAGTATAGGTGTTTTAACCCATACACTCAGAAGCCATGGATAACATACTTCGCTGATATGTCGAATCTGACTTGTACAGCTCATAGGTAGAGCCCTCCCTTACATCTACGATGATATACACAGCTCTAGTTAATCTTTACACTATACTTCATTCTACGCTTAGAGATGCATCCATAAAAGATTACCGCTGTATAGCCTATCGGCTCCTAACCAGTTTCTGAAGAGCCGGGGATGCTTCAGATAGATTTAAACCTCTCTAAGGGCTCCAACAATCTATAAAATGCTCTATCGTAGGCATACACATCGATGGAGGGGGTTTACACTACTAACCGTATCTCTGGCCCTATCGCTATTATCCATCTATACGCCTATACTATACGCTAATCCTATACCATTACCGATAGCTCCACTATTAAGCGAAGATATCGATATAACCATATGGGTTGAAGGCGAATCCTATGTAGCTCACGTCGATGGATCATACGAATTAGGTGAACCTGTAGGATCCGATGATACTATAACTCTGAGATTCCCGATACCCAAGGATTCATGGGATGTATCTATCTATGTAGATGGAGGCTCCGTATCCTTCGCTAAGATTATCGGAGCATACACCTGTAGACCTATAGAAGTCTCGTTCGACGTTTTAGAATGGACCACCGGTAAAGGGAAGCATAACGTAAAGGTAAGGTATACGCATAGACTCATAGATCTAGGTAACGGTACATATCTACTCATATACCCTATAGGTTCATCTAAGCTTGCACCTAACGCAACATACGCTAAAGGCTGCCATTACAATGTAAGCATTAAAGCGATACTACCCCCAGGATCTGATATCAGCTTCGAAGTTTTAGAGAAGGTAATCGATCCCGCCTCATCTACCTCCACGTATACTTGGATGAAGCCCTCACTCTACGATTCAAGCTTCAAACTCGAAGGTATACTGAGATTAGAGAATATGTTCGACGATCTATACGTAAGGCTCACACCTAAATCAGAGGGGTGGGTCCTATACAAGCCTAGAATGGAGGAGATACGTGAATACGGGATCTCCACCTACGATAGACGTATAAATGCTACCGTGAAGTTCATCTTCAGACATTCAGGCTTCAAGATAGAATCTAGATATAAGGCGTCACACGGCTATATCCGCTTCGACTTCTACATATACGAATGGACGGGTATAACGCTGCCAGTATTAACAGAGAAAACATCTAGCCTGATTACAAAACCTTTAGATCCTGGGAGATACCTAGTGCAGATATTCGCATCGAACGTAGAAGTGGCATCGATAGAGGTGGCAATATCGGATAGCGAAGAAAGCCACCTTTCTGATCAGATAAACTTTTCACAAGCATTCTTAAATTCAGCTTTCATAGGAATAATCCTACTGCTACTCTCGATAATGGTGGTAGCGGAGATATATGGATTGATAAGGCCATAAGATGCAAAACATTTCAAGGAATATCTATCCTTTCTAAAAGCCATCCCTATAGAATTAAAGCTAGACTTTCCTCTCCTCTATCTTCATCCTTCTAAGTATCATATCCATATAGTTGTAAGCATTCCTAGCGGTGTTCAACGCTTCTAATGCATCCTTCTCACTATATATATCCCAAGGTGTTAGACCCCTGAGAGGTTCACCGTATGTAGCTCTACCGTGTTCAGATGCTAACCGATAGGCTGCATCCGCTAGCATATACGCTAAGTCTCTAACATCTTCTGGAAGTTGTCGAGCTATCTCTCTAAGCTCTAGTGAGGGGTCATGGCTCCAGCTAGGAATCCTATAGATGGCTATAACGGTTTTCGCAGCATTTTCTACACATAGCTGTGATGCTGCTACCGTCATCCTGAAATCTCTACGCTTATAAGCTTCTTCAGCCTCCTCGAGATAACGGTTCACAAGTTTAAGCCTATAGGCGACCTCCCCCCACGGATTAAGCTTCAACGATCCTACACCTCGATAGGTTCTAAAGCTTTATCGTCGATCTTCTTCCATCCATACTTCCCATCAGGTGTCCTATACCTTGTAAGCTTAGCTTTCTCGATAAGTCTTCTTACATCCTCCACTAGC
Source organism: Bathyarchaeia archaeon (assembly GCA_038857155.1). Classification (GTDB taxonomy): domain Archaea; phylum Thermoproteota; class CALKCG01; order B24; family DRYS01; genus DRYS01. Next base: position 5,052 of record JAWCGL010000020.1, on the reverse strand, counting down.
TCCCTTAGGATCCCTAAACGATCATACACGATTATAGCATCATACAATATATTGAGTAGCAGCGGTGTAACCTCCAACTCCTCCTTCGATACATCACTCAGTCTAGCATCGATCAGAGTTACCGGCCTACTCACCTTACTAGCTATTACTCCGTAGATCTTAGATCTAACCTCAAACCCGCTAAGGCTATTCAAGATAATGAATACATCTATATCGCTATCAGGTTCAGCCTCCCCGCGAGCCCAACTCCCGAATAAAGCTAACCCTAGAAACTCCTCTCTATAAATCTCTTCAAGCTCCTTTGCAGCCTTACTTAACGCTTCCAGTATATCGGTAGCATCCCTAGACAGGCTTCATCCCCCAGGATAACCGGCTAGATATACTTATGCTAGGGGTATCGATAAATCTTAAGTCGAAGTATCTAGAAGTTTACCTGTTTCTAGAAGGCTTACCGTTAACCATATATGGGTAGTTTAGATAGATCCTTATAGGTATGAGCCTGGTAGAGGGTATGGTTGAAGGATTTAAAGTTGTATTCGCATCGTTCGACGATATCATCCTAGGTATAGCTACAGAGATAGGTCCTAGAATCCTATATCTAGGCCTTAGGGATAAGCCTGGTTTCAACCTATTCGGTGTACTCCCAGATATCGGTAGGGAGACTCCTGAAGGCTTCTGGAGGATCTATGGAGGCCATAGGCTATGGGTATCTCCTGAAGCTCTACCTAGATCCTATTCACTCGACGATAAACCTGTGAAGGTAGAATCTAGGGATGATGAGGTTAGGATATACGGTAATCCCGAACCTGAGAATTCTGTTAGAAAGAAGATATATTCGAGGAAGGCTGATGGAGGAGTTGAAGTTACCCATAGTATAGAGAATATAGGTAGATGGCCTATCAAACTAAGCTGTTGGGCTCTATCCGTTATGAGGAGGGGTGGGTTTGCGATACTACCTATAGAGCCGTGTAGGGTTGATAGGGAGGGACTTCTACCGGATAGGAGGATATCCCTCTGGCCTTACACGCATCTAACGGATCCTAGGCTGATACTATCCGACAAATATGTATTCGTTAAGCAGGATCCTACGATAGATAAGCCGTTTAAGATCGGTGTGAAGGCTAATCCTACATGGGTAGCATACTGGGTTGAAGGGTATGTCTTCGTGAAGAGCTTTAGATACGAGGAGGGTGAATACCCAGATTACGGATGTAACGCCGAGGTGTATACTAACGCTAGTATGCTCGAACTCGAAACCTTAAGCCCTCTAAGAGATCTAGATCCATCAGGAGCAGCTGAGTATAGAGAGGTTTGGCGGATATTCGAGGTAGGCTATATGAAGCCTGAAGCAGAGGATGTAGATAGGAAGGTCGCTAGGATTATACCCCTATAGGCGTAGATACACGGTACCCCCATCATCTTTATTAACTCTGACCCCTTGAAATCTAGCTGCTAGGTTATGCATATAACATTCATAGGATCTGGCGGATCTAAAGTTACTAGGAGGAGATGCTGTCCGTCTATATTGATCGATGGGGATACGTTGATCGATTGCGGTCCAGGATCTCTAAAGAATCTACGATCCGTAGGTGTAGATCTATCATCCATAGATAGGATACTCGTATCGCATATACATGCAGATCATCTAGCAGACATGGTACCGATCCTATGGGCTATGCAGCTCGATGGACGTAATAGAAGCCTTACCCTCATCGGTCCTAAAGGTTTAGGGTCTATCGTAGATAGACTTCTAGAGCTTCTAGGAACACCTACAGGCTTCATAGGATATCCTACATCGTATATAGAGCTTGATGGAGGTGAGGAGATCGGGGATATATCTACATGTAGAGTTGAACATAGCATACATACGATAGCCTATAGGCTAGATAGAAACGGTAGAAGCGTATGCTACAGCGGTGATACTAGGCCGTGTAGAAGCCTAGTAGATCTAGCATATAGGGTGGATATACTTATACATGAAGCATCCCTTCCAAGCTCATACATAGATATAGCTATCAGAACTGGTCATTCGACTGGAAGGGAAGCCGGTATGATCGCGTACGAATCCTCAGCTAGGAAGCTTATCCTCTTCCATATATCCTTAGAGGAATTCGAGAGCACTATAATCGATGAAGCTAGATCGATATTCAAGGGGGATACAACGATAGCTGAGGATTTCCTCTCTATCGAAATCTAATCTTCTACTAGAAACATTATGGGGATCTTACGTTCCACCAGCAGTTGGAATACTCATTCTGTTCTCGATGATCTGGATAAAGGTTAAAGATATCCCATAACCGATCGATGCTATAAAATCGTTTACGCAAGATACAGACTGAACTATAAGCAACCATCCTGAGAGCCTCCCTATAAAGCGATGGAGTTTTCGCATAAATCTCGACGGCAATATGTATACGTGGAGGCTAGAGATTCTACGAGCATCACTATACTGTATCGCATAGAATATCTTTCATCGATAGTTAATCGTAGGAAGGGGTTGGAAGCGAGCCTCCATAGCCCATCCACCGAGAAACTAGCATCGAAGATTCAGCCTTTAAGACATCGATATCTACAGGCATACACTATCTCTCGCCTACTCTAAAAGCTGGTATACCTTAAACCCCCCATCTCCTACCTGATAGCTGTTCGGTAACAGATACGTCTACCGTAGCATTACTAGTTAAATCTGAACATAAAGAAATTGGGAAGATAAAGTTGAGAGTTAACGTTGAACTTTAATCGTTTCAGCGGGTTTTCTCTGATAGAAGCCTTAGAAACTCCCTCATGAATGCTGGTAGATCCGGCCAAGCCCTACTTGTAACGAGATTTCCATCGACCACCACCTCCTGATCTATGTATTCTGCCCCCGCCTGCTTGAGATCCGGCGCGACAGCCATGTAGCATGTCATCCTCCTACCCCTAGCTAACCCATATCCGGCGATAACTAATGGGCCGTGGCATATAGCGGCTACAGGCTTATTACTCTCAAAGAAGTATCTTACGATACGCTCTAACTCAGCATACGTCCTGATATACTCCGGCGCCCTCCCACCGGGTATTACCAATCCATCAAATTCTTCCGGCTTAACATCCTTGAAGGAGGTATCAACCCAGCCAAACCTATAGCCGGGCTTCTCGCTATAAGTTTCCCAACCAGGCTCGAAATCATGGACTACGGTGAATATAGTCTTCTTCGACGGGGCGGCTACGATAACATCTATACCCGCCTCCTTAAGCCTCCAGAAGGGGTAGAATATCTCCTGAGCTTCTACACCATCCCCAGCAATGATTAAAACTCTAGGCATCCCCCACCAAAATGTTTTTGTGTTAAAGGGAAACTTAAGGGTTGCTATACGATTAAAACCTGTTGAGATACTAATGTTTGGAGGGGGATCTTATTTGAGTAAGCCCATCTACTTGGATCCGAGTCAGCCTATCGATAGAAGAGTGGAAGATCTACTCGGTAGGATGACTCTGGAGGAGAAGATCGGCCAAATGTGCCAGTATAGTGTAGTCACAGCGAGGGAGGCTACAGCAAAATACGATGAGATGATTAGAAGAGGGAAGGTCGGATCGTTGCTGAACGTAGTCGGGGTTGAGGAAGTGAATAGGGTTCAGAGGATTGCCGTCGAGGAGTCGAGGCTCGGCATACCGATACTCTTCGGCCTAGATATTCTACATGGGTATAAAACGATTTTTCCGATACCGCTCGGAATGGCGAGTACATGGGATCCCGATGCTGTTAGAAAGGCTGCATCGATAGCGGCCTCCGAGGCGTCGGCTGAGGGGATACGGTGGACATTCGCACCTATGGTCGATATAGCACGCGACCCGAGGTGGGGTAGGATAGCTGAAGGCGCTGGTGAAGACCCATACTTAGGGTCGGTTATGGCTAGAGCATATGTAGAAGGCTATCAGAAAGGAGGTTTATCTAGCCTAGAATCCGTTGCAGCTTGCCCGAAGCATTATGTAGCGTATGGTGGGGCGGAGGGTGGAAGGGATTATAACACTGTCGATCTATCTGAACGGACTCTTAGAGAAATCTATATACCGCCATTCAGGTCGGCTATCGAGGCCGGTGCTAAAACCGTTATGAGCGCATTCAACGACCTGAATGGTATACCTGCCTCCGCAAATCCCTATACCCTAAAGACAATCCTACGCGGGGAGTGGGGCTTCGACGGATTTGTCGTAAGTGACTGGAATGCTATAGGTGAACTCATCGATCATGGTGTGGCGGCTGATATCTATGAAGCTGCCGAGAAGGCGTTTAAGGCTGGGGTGGATATGGATATGCAGGGTGGCGTCTACCAGAGGGCTCTACTACAGCTGGTCGAGGAGGGAAAGTTATCGGAGGAGGATATAGATGAGGCTGTCAGGCGCATACTTAAAGTTAAATTCATGTTGGGTCTATTCGAGAGACCTTACGCCGATCCGGAGAGAGCTGAGAGGATAGTTAAGTGTAGGGAGCATATCGAAGCTGCTTTAGAGATAGCTAGAAAATCTATCGTTCTGCTGAAGAACATCGATGGTCTTCTACCGCTGAGCAGGAATATAGATTCATTAGCGGTTATAGGCCCGTTAGCCGATGATCATGAAGCACCGTTGGGTCCATGGTGCTGCCTAGGCGATCCGAGAGATGTCGTCACAGTCCTAGAGGGTATTAAAAATAAGGTATCCCCGAAAACTAGGGTTTCATATGCTAAGGGCTGCAGCGTCGAGGATACGTCGAAGGATGGATTCGAGGAGGCTATAAAAGTGGTGGAGGGAAGTAGAGTAGCGGTAATAGTCCTAGGGGAGAGCAGGGATATGAGCGGGGAAGCAGCTTCTAGGGCGTATCTAGACTTACCTGGGGTTCAAGAGGATCTGCTGAAAGCTGTATATACGACTGGTAAGCCGATAGTTATGGTTCTGATGAATGGTAGGCCGCTATCGATTCCCTGGGCAGCCGAGCATATACCGGCGATCATAGAGGCTTGGTTCCCTGGCGTACAGGCTGGAAACGCTATAGCTGATGTGATCTTTGGAGATTATAACCCCGGAGGGAAGCTT